>DXMG01000014.1 GCA_019414325.1 Collinsella sp.
CCCCTGACTTCTCCGCTCAGGAGCGCCAGATTTCCGCTGCCCTGATCGCTGCCCAGCAGACCGCTGAGACCATCGTCTACGATGCCAATGAGAACGCTGAGCGTATTCGCAACGAGGCTGACGCCAAGGCCCGCGAGGTTATCCGCCAGGCTCTGACCGAAAAGCAGGCTGAGCTCGAGGAGATCGATCGTCTCAAGGCTTCTCGTGAGGAGTTCAAGGCCGAGTATCTCAAGCTCATCCAGCACTTCATGGACGATGCCCAGAACTCCTTCCCGGCCGACCTCATGGCCTCCACGCCGGTCGGTTCTGCCGCTTCTCCTGCGGTGACTGTTCCCGCCGAGCCGCTGCCCGTCGCTGACCCGGTTGTCCCCGTGGCCGATCCCTTCGCCCCGATCGACAACTTCGCTGCCGACGACCTGGACTAACATTCGGCCTACAATTTAGTGCCTAGAAAGGACCCGCAGCTTGCGGGTCCTTTTTTATGACTGTACCGGGGCGCGCAACATAAAAAACCGAGCCCTGCACATAGTGGCGCAGAACTCGGCGAACCGGTGAGCGGTCAAGGATAGGTTTTAGGGCATGTCCCAAAATCTACTTGAGGAGGAAGTCGGAGAGGGGAATGGTACGGGCCTCGCGATGCTCGGAATCGGCGATGTGGTCGGCAGGATATCCGCAGACGAGCATGTGATAGGGATAGACGCCCTCGGGCAGGTTGAACTGCTCCTGTGCCACCTCAGGCTTAAAATGGCATACCCAGCACGTTCCTAGGCCCTGCTCGGTGGCCTCCATCATCATCTGATCACACACGATGGACGTATCGATTTCACTGGAATTCATCTGGTCATACGGGCGCACCCAAGCGTCTTCGGTAACGCTACAAATAAGGAAGATGAGCGGAGCGCCAAAGATAGACCCATCACGAGCAAACCGAGGCTGACAAGCAGCAGCCTTCTCCAGAAGTTCAGGCGTATCCAACACCATCACGCGGGTTGGATGATTATTACAAGCAGAAGGAGCAATACGCCCAGCCTCAACAATGGCATCCACAACAGCTTGCTCAACAGGACGGTCCTCAAAAGAACGACAAGAATACCGACCACGAGCCAGATCCAAATAAGACATACAAGCCCTCCTAAAATTAAAAATCAAACAAACCCAAAGTAACCCAAAGAGTACCCAAAGCAGCAATCGGCCAAACGCTCATCAAGGGCCAAAGTGTCCGAACGGATACCAAAGGTCCCTTCAGCCAAACCCCCATTGCGCTAAACCTATCAGCCAAAGTTCCCAATGGTGGTGCATAAGGGAGCGGGCCCGGCCACTAATAACCTTTTGAACGACTCTGCTTGCAGCCGGAGTGAAAAAGGTTATTAGTGGCCGGGCCCGCGACCGGTGGGACATGTACCCCCAATTAACTGTTCTTCATGACAATCGAATCCACGACATCGGCCACATTCTCGCAGCAGTCGGCGCAGTACTCCAGGAAGGCGTAGACGTCACGCCAAGCGATGACCTCGAGCGGATCCTTGCCGTTAACGTGCAGGTTGCGCATGGCGTTGATGTAGAGCTCGTCGGCCTCGGACTCGATGGTGTTGATCTGGATGACCAGCTCGCGCAGCGTTTTGGACTTGCGGTAGTTGGGAAGCTCGACCATCAGGTCTTTCATGGCGCGGCAGGCGTCAGTCACCTTGTGGGCGATGACGATGGCGTCGGGATGGATGCTCTGAATGTTGGTGAAGTAGACGCGCTGCACGACGCCCTCAATACGGTCGAGCACGGTGTCGAGCGCGCAGCTCATCAGATCCAGATCCTCGCGCTCGAGCGGGGTGATAAAGGCGGTGAGCAGGGCGTCTTCGAGCTCGTGGTGCTTCTTGTCTGCCGCATGCTCAATCGCATGCATCTTATTGAGCATGTCGTGAATCTGCGCGGGATCGAAGTTCTCAAAAATCTTGGTGAGCAGCTCTGCGGCCTGGACGGCGAGGTCGGCGCAAGCGACGTAGTTGTCAAAGTAGAACGAATCGGGTTTCTTTGCCATGGGTGGGTCCTTTCGAGGCGAAGACGGGTGGGCGAAGTGTTGCGGTCCGGATGGACGTTCGGTTTGATTAGAGGAACATCATGAACAGCTTGGCCATGACAAAGCTGATGAGTCCGCAGGCGGGGAAGGTGAAGAACCAGGTGAACATCATGTCCTTGACGACTCCGAAGTTGATGGCCGAGAGGCGCTTGACGGCACCGACGCCCATGATGGCGCAGGTCTTGATGTGTGTGGAGGACACGGGGATGCCGGTAAGGGTGGCAAGCAGCAGGTTCGCGGCGCCCGCGAGGTCGGCGGAGAAGCCCTGATACTTCTCGAGCTTAACCATGCTCTGGCCGACGGACTTGATGATGCGCTCACCGCCCACGCTGGTACCGATACCCATAGTGGCCGAGCACAGCAGCATAATCCAGATGGGGATGCCGGCATCGCCGACGCTGGTCTGGCCGTTTGCGAAGGCCACGCCTAAAAAGAGCACGCCGATGAACTTCTGTCCATCCTGCGCGCCGTGCATAAAGCTCATGGCCGCGGCGCTCGCGATCTGAGCGTATTTAAAGAAGACATTGGCACGTCGCCTGTTGGCGGCGGCGAAAAGAATCGAGACGAGTTTGCACAGGACCCAGCCCATGACAAAGCCCAGGCCGATGGAGAGCGCCAGGCCGTAGATGACCTTCATCCACTCGTGGACGTTGACGCTGCTCGCGCCGCCGAGGGCGATAGCGGCACCGGTCAGGCCGGCGATAAGGCTGTGGCTTTGCGAGGTGGGGATGCCAAAACGCGACGCTGTGGCACCGTAGACGACGATGGAGAACAGCGCCGCGCACAGACAGGCGAGCGCCATGGTGCTGTTTCCGCCAAAGTCGACGATATGTGAGATGGTGTTGGCGACGCTCGCATTGAAGTGCGTCATGATGAGCACGCCGAGGAAGTTGAATGCGGCGCTCATGAGAATGGCGGCGCGGGCGGGCATGCAACGCGTAGTGACGCAGGTCGCGATGGCGTTGGGCGCGTCGGTCCATCCATTGACGAAGATGGCGCCCAACGCGAGGATCACGGTGACGGCAAGGACTGGGTTCGACACAATTTGGCCGAGGAAGGTTGAGAACGTTACGTCCATATATGGGCTTTCTCGAAGTTTGCAGACACGTTACAAAAACATGATAAATCGTATCACCTCCTGCGGGTCTCTTTACCGAGTTCTGATGGGAGAAGTGAACTTTTTGGCACTAAAATTGAATATTAGCCCTGTTGACCGCGGGTGTTCTTTTTGCTAACACGCCATGCGGACACGTGCGATTACTACGACACTCCAAAACCACAGTCTGTTCGCTTTACAACATGCAAACATGCGTTCGATAATAGGAGGCATGGAATATCGACAGACAGACGGCAAAACTCGGCGCGTACACAAGCAGTATGTGGACGTCGTGGCTCGCATCCTCGCGGGCGGACAAGTCGTGCCGGTCACCGTCTGCTGGGTCGACGGCCGTTGTTTTACGATCGACGAAATTATCTCGACCACCGGGTTTGGCCTGATGGTCCACGGCATCCGTACGGCAACATATAAGGTGCGTTTTGGCGGGCACGCGACCGAGTTGTATCTGGAGGACCAGACGCGCGAGCGGGCAGACGGCTCGCAGACACACGTGATGCGTTGGTGGGTCTGGGCCTTTGATCGTACGCTTGAGGGCGAGCGCCGTAGGTAAGGACGTGCGGCATTCGGGTACAATGGCAGGAATCTTGTTACCTACGGCGCTGTCGTGCGCTTTTTGAAAGGACGAAGTATGAACGATATCCAGGGCTATCAGAACGGCCCCGTCGAGAGCGGCGCAAGCCGCGCCAAGGAGATGTCGCCGCGCGCGTACAATCTCGCCATGTCTGCCCTGATCTTCTTGGGCTTTTGCGCCATGGGCGCCGGCGCCTACTTTACGAGCACCATGTCGTTTGCGCGCATGATGATGAGCGGCGCCGCCTTGCCGCTGGTCTTTGGCTCGTTTATTTTGACCATCGTCGGCATGGTCATGATGTCGGCCGCCGCCAGCAAGCAGTCCGTGGGCCTGTCCCTTGTGGGCTACGTAATCTTTGCGAGTACCTTTGGCCTGACCGCGTCGTTTGGCCTTGCCAACTATGACCTGCCCACCATCAACACCGCTTTTATCGCCACGGCCGCCATCACCTTTGTCTTTGGCGCGCTTGGCGTGACCTTCCCCAAGTTTTTCCAGCGTGTGTATGGCATCGGTTTTGGTATTCTGCTCGCCACTATTCTGGTTGAGATCGTGCTGATGTTCATGGGCGTTTCGCAGTCCATCACCGACCTGATCGTGATTGTGGTGTTCGCTGGCTTTATTGGCTACGACACCTATGTTGCCACGACGGTGCCGCCTACGCTGCCCAACGCCGTGCTCATGGCCTCTAACCTGTTCGTGGATATTATCAACGTGTTCCTGCGCATTCTGAACATCCTCGGCCGTCGCGACTAGTGGCGAATTGCGGCGGTGCTTGCCGTGCGTGCAAATCGATGCGAAAGGCGGTCCTTCGGGGCCGTCTTTTTTGTACGCGGCGGGGTATCATGGATGGGAAAAGCCGATAGCGGCAGAGACCGAGAAAGGTGACCACTTATGGCAGACGTCGACAACAGGAACCGTAACCGCAGGTCCAACCGAGCGGGTCAGCCCAATCCCAAGCGCGAGGCCCGTGCCAAGGCCGCCGAGCGTCACGTGGCAACTGTGTCCGAAGCGTGCGCCAAGGATATCGAGCGTTCGCTTGCCGGTGTTCGCGAGTTTGACGGTATGCCTGCCGGCTTTGTCTCGGCGATGAAGGCCAAGGTTCAGAGTGCTGTGGCCACCGAAGAACAGGTTGCCGAGGACGTCGAGGGCGCGGAGGCTGCCGAGGTCGAGGCAGCTCCTGAGCCCGTCGAGGAGCCTGCCGAGGAAATCGCCGAAGCTGAGTCCGCGCCTGCTGAGGAGCCTGCTGCGTCCCTGCCTGAGGTCACCGTGCTCGATGCCTCCGCCACGCAGGCCATCTTGGACAACGGTCGTGGCTATGCGCAGTTCTGCGACATGGCCGTGCTCGCCTTTGCCTCGTTCACCAACCCGGGCGGTGGCTATATTCAGGGTTATCTGGGCCAGGAGGCCACACTGTGCGCCGATTCGTATCTGTACAACGTTCTCGATAAGCAGCGCAAATGGTACGGCGAGAACCGTCGCCGCAACATCAACTGCGAGCTCTATCGTAACCGCGCCCTAGTGGTGCCTGCGGTGCGCTTCGACCGCAACCACGTGCATGCATACGCCGACGTGATCGTGGCCGCCGCGCCCAACGTTAAGCGCGCCCGCCAGGAGTATCGCGTGAGCGACGATGCTCTGCTGGATGCCCTGCGCGACCGCATTCGCTTTGTGCTTGCCATCTGCGACGAGCTGGGTCGCGAGAAGCTCGTGCTGGGCGCTTGGGGCTGCGACAACAACGGCTTTGACGCCGAGGCCGTGGCCGAGCTCTTCCGCAAGGAGCTCGCGTCGGGCGACTTTAAGGTCAAGCAAGTCTTCTTTGCCGTGCCTTCTACGCGCTGGGATGAGGATTTTGCCAAGTTCGAGCACGTGCTGGCAAACTTCCCCGAGCGCAACGAGGAGTCCTATGCCCAGGTTGCCGCTCGCGCTGCGGCAGCTCGCGCCGCCGAGCAGATCCAGGCTGCTACCGAGGATGATGAGGACGAGGACGATTGGCGCAAGTACCTGTAATTGGTACGTGCTGACAGATAGGTCGAGCCGGCGGGAGAGGCTGCTTCCGTCGGCTTTTTACTGAGCGAGGGGCTTACGATGAAAAACGTTCTATGCTTTGGCGACAGCAACACCTATGGTTACGATCCGGCGGGCATGCGCGACGGCACCGCGGTGCGCTATGCGCAGGATGTGCGCTGGTGCGGCGTGGCCCAACGTGACTTAGGCGAGGGCTGGCATGTAATTGAAGAAGGCCTCAACGGCCGCACGACGGTACGCGACGACATGTGCCATCTGGACACCAATCTTAACGGCATCCGCGCACTTCCGATGCTGCTCGAGGCCCATAAGCCGCTGGACGCCATTGTGATCATGCTGGGCACCAACGACTGTAAGACGGTCTTTAACGTGACAGCTTCCGATATCGCCCGTGGCGCCATGGCGCTGATTCGCGCCGTCCGCGCGTTTCCGTGGACCGACGCTGCGCCTTGTCCGCGCATTCTGCTGATGGCGCCTATCAAGATTAAGCCGCAGATCGCCGACGTATATATGACCGATTTTGACGAGCATTCCGTAGAAGCCTCGGAACATTTTGGTGAGTACTACGCGCATGTGGCTGAGCAGTTTGGCTGCGACTTTTTGAATGCCGCCGACTTTGCCGAGCCGGGCGATATCGACTATCTGCATATGATGCCCGAAAGCCATGAGAGCCTGGGTCACGCCGTGGCAGCCAAGCTCCAAGAGATGCTCGGAGAGTAGCGCGACCCCAAGCCACCACAGAAGTTCCCCTTGTGGTGGCTTGTTTCGTTGCTTTGTCTCGATCTGTGACAGTTGTAAGGCCGAAAACGGGCTAGATGTTACAGATTAAGATTATTTAGGCCGATATCGGTCGTTTGTCTCGATCTGTAACATCTAGGGTCGATTTTGCCGAGTTACTGTTACAGATCGAGATTTTCTTCTCTGCGGAATTTGAATGTCTCAATCTGTAACAGGTGAGCCGAAAAATGGGCTCTAACTGTTACGGATCGAGATGTTTGTGGGAACCACCGCAAAGGTGCCTGTCCCCTTTGCGGTGGTTTTGGGCTGCAAATCTTAATACTGCCACATGTGATTGACGGGGCCAGAGCCTTTGCCCATGTCCAGGCCGGCGGCGAGAGCGCCGGTTAGGTATGCCTTGCCTGCATTGACGGCGTCGGCAAGATCCATGCCCTGGGCCAGCGCGCAGGCGATGGCGGACGAGAGCGTGCAGCCGGTGCCGTGTGTGTTGTCGGTCTCGATGCGCTTGTGGCGGAACCACGTGGTGAGTGGATCGCCCAGATGGTTGCCCTCGTCATCGAGTGGCGCGGGTTCGGCCAATACATCGTTGGCCTCGTTGACAAGATGCCCACCCTTAACGAGGGATGCGCAACCAAAGCGGCGGGTGAGGAGCATGGCAGCATTTTGCTGTGTGCGCTCGGAGTCGACCTCGTAGTCAAGCAGGGCCATGGCCTCGGGAATATTGGGCGTGATGACGGTTGCTAGTGGGAACAGGCGGCGGGTGAGCGCCTCGGCGGCATCTTCGGCAATCAGCCGTGCGCCCGAGGTGGCTACCATGACGGGGTCGACGACCACGTTTGTCGCGTTCCAGGCGCTCAGGCGGTCGGCGATAACCTCGATAATTTCGGCAGAGGAAACCATGCCGATCTTGACGGCGCTGGGGCGGATATCGTCAAATACGGCGTCGATCTGCGCAGCGACGATATCAGGGGAGATATTCTGCACGGCGGTGACACCGAGCGTGTTTTGTGCGGTGATGGCGGTGATGGCCGTCTCGGCATACAGGCGGTGCGCCGTGATGGTCTTGATGTCGGCCTGAATGCCGGCGCCACCGCTGGAATCGGATCCTGCGATGGACAGGACGGCAGGTACCTTACTGCGATCCATGTTTGCTCCCTTGTTCGGTCGGAATCAAATGGGTCTTTAAGCCAGCATTATAAAGATGCCCGGGCCGACTCTATGTCGAACCCGGGCGGGCGATGCAATCTTTACGCAAATGTAAGCAAATGTTCACACGTCAACAATTGACGAACACCATGTTACCGATTGTGGCTCCGGTGACGAGTTAGTCCTCCATGCCGAGGTCGATCGTCGTGCCTTCGAACACCTTGTTAACGGTGCGGACGGCGCACATCTTGCCGCACATGGTGCAGGTGCCCTCGGTGGCGGCGGGGGATTCTTCGTAGCGTTTCTTGCCGGTGACCGGGTCGAGAGCACACTTCCACATGGCATCCCAGTCGAGCTTGCGGCGTGCCTGGCCCATCTTGTCGTCCATGTCGCGGGCGTGCGGCACCTTCTTGGCGATATCGGCGGCGTGCGCGGCGATCTTGGTGGCCATGAGGCCGTCGAGCACGTCCTTGGCGTCGGGCAGGCACAGGTGCTCGGCGGGCGTCACGTAGCACAGGAAGTCGGCACCGGAGCTGGCGGAGATGGCGCCGCCGATGGCAGCGGTGATGTGGTCGTAACCCACGCCGATATCGGTCACCAGCGGCCCGAGCACATAGAACGGGGCGTTGTGGCACAGGCGCTTCTGCAGTTTCATGTTGGCGGCGATCTCGTCGAGCGCCATGTGACCCGGGCCCTCGACCATGACCTGGACGCCGGCGGCCCAGGCGCGCTTGCACAGCTTGCCCAGCTCGATCATCTCAGCGGTCTCGGTGGCATCGTTGGAGTCGTAGAGGCAGCCCGGGCGGCAGGAGTCGCCGAGCGAAATCGTCACGTCGTACTCGTGGCAAATCTCGAGCAGCTCGTCAAAGTACTCGTAGAAGGGGTTTTCGTTGCCTGTGACCTCCATCCAGCCAAACAGCAGCGAACCGCCGCGGCTGACGATGTTCATCAGGCGGCCGGTCTCCTTAAAGGTCTTGGTGACCGACTTGTTGATGCCGCAGTGGATGGTCATAAAGTCCACGCCGTCCTCGGCATGCGCGCGCACGACCTCGAACAGGTCGTCCTTGGTCAGCTTGACCAGCGGCTTTTCCATGTAGCCGATGGCGTCGTACATGGGGACGGTGCCCACCATGAGCGGCGTTTCGTCGATGAGCTGCTGGCGGAACTGGCGCGTCTTGCCCGAGTTGGAAAGGTCCATGATGGCGTCGGCGCCAAAGTCCTCGGCGATCTTGACCTTCTTCCATTCCTCGGCGGCATCGGCCTTGTCGCCCGAGATGCCCAGGTTGACGTTGACCTTGGTGGACAGACCCTCGCCGACACCAAAGGCGCGCATGCCCTTTTTGATATGCACGATGTTGGCGGGAATGGCGATGCGGCCGTCGGCCACGCGCTCGCGGATGTACTCGGGGTCGCGATGCTCGCGCTCGGCAACCTCCTTCATCTGCGGTGTGATCTGCCCGGCGCGGGCGAAGTCGATTTGCGTGACGAGCTTGGGCTCGGTCTGTGTGCTCATTGGCACGGCTCCCTTCGTTGGCATTACCCATATCAGGTTTGCGGGTCAGGGCGGGCGCGCCCAATCTCAGCCTGCCGTCTTGTCCTGCAAGCTCCCCGTTATGTCATGGGCTCAAGTATAGCCTGAATGGGTACGATTGACGCGATCAGCATGCCCATGGGGAGGCGAACATGGAAGACAAGCATCTATATCGAGAGACGCAATGGGATGTATCGGCCGAGGAAAGCCGTGCGCACCATGGCCTTGTCGCGATTGGTTTTGCGGTGCTTGCCGTGCTGGTGATTGCCGTTTGTATCTGGACGTTTGGTGGTCGCGGCGGCGCTGCATGGGAGTTCGAGGCCGATGATAGCCTGCCGATAATGACGGTGAAGGTCGCGGGCGGCAATACCGTTGCCGCGCCGGGCGACTATTGGTATTCGCGCGATGGATTTGTCCAGCTTCAGCTGAGCGGTGGGTCTATTCCTGGTGAGGAAATCGAACGCGTGACGTATGATGCGGCGCTCAAAACGCTGACGGTGAAGCTCAAGAATCAGGGCGACGTGCCTACGACTATGGATATCGCGCTGACGGAATGGCGCTTGGAGCCCCCATCGGGTGTTGCGGTGTCCGAGGTAGAGCACGTTAAGATTACCTACCAAGATGGCTCGACAAACGAAGTTGCCAAAGCCGACGGCTTGGCGGAATAGACGCCGTGCCTAGGCAGCACATTCAAAAGTAGCGGTGGTCCTACAAGGTCTGTTCGTTCAGGAAGACCAAAGTGTTCTTATTTGAAAGCTCGGGAAAGTGACGATAACCAACGTCAAACGCGGTGAGCCCGCTTACATCCTCGAGCTTGTTTTCTGCCATCCAGCGCACCATGGAACCACGTGCCTTTTTGCTGGCGGTCGAGCGCTGGATGGGCTTGCCGTTGCGGATGCCTTCGCCAAAGAGGCACGTGACGACCGTGGCGTCGCCCGCGAGATGGGGCAGAACGGCTTTGGCGTACTCTACGCTGGCGAGGTTGACGATCGTGGTGTTTGAGCCTGCCGGGGCGATAGCCCGCGCGAGCTTGTCGCTCCAAAACGCATAGAGGTCTCGGGCATCGTCAACGGCGAGCTTCGCGCCCATCTCCAGCCGATATGGTTCGACGGCATGAAAGGGGCGAACGCACCCGTAGAGGCCAGAGAGGATCCACAGGTGGCTTTGCAGCCATGCGAGCTGCGCGGAATCCATCACCTCGGGCGCCATGCTCTGGTATTGAATGCCGTGGTAGGACATGACGGCAGGGGAGAGGTGACAGGCGGGTGCAGGATTGTCGAGATCGCCGTTTTTCAGGATGGGCCCGAACTCATGCAGGGTGTTGAGGCAAGGCCCCAGCAGTTTGTCACTCACGTTCCATAGCGCCTGCAGGCTGTCGCTGCCTTCATTCCGCTCGATATCTAGCAGTGCGCGGTGGAGGCGAGCCGTCTCGCGCGCAAAGGGTGGAATGCCCAGGACTTCAAAAGCATCTTGGGCCGCGCGCATCTGCTTGGCGGGCGAAATGACGACCTGCAGCATGGACTCTCCTCTGCCAAAAAGGAAGTTGCGGTGGAATACGGTCTGTTTTGGCCGTTTATGGGCCAGTTTAGTCTGTATTTCACCGCAACTGATGAAGGGTTGGTTACGCGCGCTCGATGAAGGCCTTGTAGCCGCGATAGGCCTCGTAGATATCGGCCTTGTTGGCGACCTCCCACAGGGCGTGCATGGACAGGACGGCAACGCCAGAGTCGATGACGTTCATGCCGTACTTAGCCATGATGTATGCGATGGTGCCGCCGCCGCCCGCGTTGACGCGACCGAGCTCGCAGGTCTGGAAGTCCACGCCGGCCTCGTCCATGATGTCGCGGATGAGGGCCACATACTCGGCGTCGGCGTCGTTAGAGCCGCCCTTGCCGCGGCTGCCCGTGTACTTGTTAAAGCACAGGCCGCGACCCATAAAGGCTGCGTTCTTGGTTTCGAACTTGCCGGCGTAGCCCGGGTCGAAGCCGGCGGACACGTCGGAGGAGAGCATGCGGCTGCGGGCGAGCGCGCGGCGCAGGGCCAGCGGGCTATCCTCGCCGGCGAGCGTCATGATCTCGGCGACGGTGTTCTCGAAGAAGCGGCTCGTCATGCCGGTGGCACCCACGGAACCGATCTCCTCCTTGTCGACGATGAGTGTGATGCTCGTGCGCTCCACGTTGGCGACGTTGATCTGGGCGAGCATGGACGGATAGGCGCAGACACGGTCGTCGTGGCCATAGCCCAGAATCATGGAGCGGTCGAGGCCCATGTCACGGGCGGGGCCGGAGGGCACGACCTCGATCTCGGCGGAGAGGAAGTCCTCCTCCTCGACGTCGTACTGCTCCTTGAGGATATCCAGGAACATCTGCTTGACGGGCTCCTTGGGAGCGTCCTTGTCGTCCTCGTCAAACTTGACGGGGCGGCCGCCCACGATCACGTCGAGGATCTCGGCGTCGACGGCGTCCTTGGCGGGCTTGGCCATCTGCTCACTCGAGAGGTGGATCAGCAGGTCGGAGATGGTAAAGACCGGGTCGTCGGCCTTGTCGCCGATGTTGATGTCGACGGTGGTGCCGTCCTTTTTGCAGATGACGCCCACGAGTGCGAGCGGGGAAGCGACCCAGTGGTAGCTCTTGACGCCGCCATAGTAGTGCGTGTCGAGATAAGCCATGTCGCCGGCCTCGAAGGCGGGGTTCTGCTTGAGGTCCAGGCGCGGCGAGTCCACGTGGGCGCCCAGGATGTTAAAGCCCTGCTCGAGCGGGGCGGTGCCCAGGTTGACGAGCATGAGGTCCTTGCCGTGGTTGGCGGCGTACACCTTGTCGCCGGCCTTGAGCGCGCGGCCCTCGGCGATCACGGTCTCCAGATTGACGTAGCCCGCCTCCTCGGCCATCTTGATACCGGCCTTGACGCACAGGCGCTCGGTCTTGTTCTCACTCAAAAACTGCTTATAGCCGCGGCAAAGCTCCTCGAGCTCCTCGATCTGCTGTGGCGTGTACTTTTTCCATGCGCTGGGACGCTCCATGACGCAGGCTCCTTTCGGATCGATCGTGCTGGTTGATGTACCGTGAGCCATCGTATCACGCGCGGGCCCGCGGCGGCAGGGAAGCCTGATGTGCGGTGGCCGCGGGGCGGGGAGCGTGTAAACTGGTGTGAGCAAACCGTGCCCAGCCCAAAGCGAGGTATTCAATATGTCTGAAAAGCGCCGTACCTTTGCCGTCATCGACGGCAACTCGCTCATGCATCGCGCCTTCCACGCCGTGCCGCCGACCATGAACGCGCCGGACGGTCGCCCCACCAACGCGATCTTTGGTTTTCTGAACATGTTCCTCAAGATGATCGATGCCTTTAATCCCGACGGCGTTGTCGTGGCGTTTGACAAGGGCAAGCCGCGCGTGCGTATGGAGATGCTGCCGCAGTACAAGGCGCAGCGCCCGCCCATGGATCCCGACCTGCACGCGCAGTTCCCCATGATCAAGGAGCTGCTCGTCGCGCTCAACGTGCCGATTCTGCAGTCCGAGGGCTGGGAAGGCGACGATATCCTGGGAACCATGGCGCGCTTGGGTGAGGAGGCCGGCTGCGACATGCTGCTGGTGACCGGTGATCGCGATATGTATCAGCTCGTGACCGAGCACGTTAACGTGGTCTCGACCCGCAAGGGCCTGTCCGACGTGGCGATCATGACGCCCGAGAGCGTGGACGATCTGTATCACGGCATCACGCCGGCGCTCGTGCCCGACTTTTATGGTCTGAAGGGCGACACGTCCGACAACATCCCCGGCGTGCCGGGCATCGGCCCCAAAAAGGCGAGCGCGCTCATTGCGCAGTACGGTAGCCTGGATGAGGTCATCGCACACGCCGACGAGGTCAAGGGCAAGATGGGAGAAAACCTGCGCGCACACATCGACGACGCGCTGCTGAGCCGTAAGGTGGCGACCATCCGCACCGATGCACCCGTTGAGCTCGATTTTGAGGCGACGTCCTTCCCGGCGTTTTCCGCCGATGAGGTTTCCGCGGCGCTGGGCACGCTTGGTATCACCGCCATGCAGAACCGTTTCTTGGCGCTGATCGGCGGCGAGGGCGGGGCAGCTGCCAGCACGTTTGAGATTCCCGCCGTTTTGCGCGCAGCCGCCGGCGATGCTGGCGCGCTTGGTGCCGTTGCGGCTGAGGTCTCCCGCGTGATTGATGCCGGCGAGTGGGTCGCCGCCGTGGTGGACGATGACAAGGAAGAGGGCGCGCTCTTTGGGCTGACGCGCACGTTGTGGTTGGCGACGTCCAAGGGCCTGTTTGCGCTCGAGGAGGGCGACAGCGGTGCGGCGGCTGAGGTTGAGGGCTTCAACTTCGCCCACGGCGTGATTGCCGGCGTGCTCGCGCGTCTGTTTATGGAAGGCCGTGCGGCGAGCCCGGATATGAAGGCGCTTCTGCATGAGCTTTCGCCCATCGATTCTTCCGAGCCCGAGCTCATGGACCCGCTGTCCGCTGATTCCACGCGTATCTTCGATACCGTGGTCGCTGCCTATCTGCTGGATTCCGATCGCTCCGAGTTCGATGAGGCATATCTTGCCGATACGTATCTGCAGATGGCGCTGCCTGCGGCGCGCGGCGCAGAGGGTGCTGGAGAGGACGCTCCGGCGCCTGCCGCCCGTACTGCGGCCCTGACGCTGGCGCTCGTGGCGCCGTTGCGCGAGTGCATGGTCCGCGAGAATGCCGCCAACGTGTTCGATGGTATCGAGATGCCGCTCGTTCCGGTGCTTGCCAAGATGGAGCGCGCGGGCATGCTCGTGGATCCCGACCGCCTGCACAGTCTGTCCGAGGGACTTGCTACCCAGATCACTGAGGTCGAGCGCAGCATTCGTGACCTGGCGGGTGACGAGACCTTTAACATCGGCAGCCCCATGCAGCTCTCGCACGTGCTGTTTGATGTTATGGGGCTTCCGACCAAGGGCCTCAAAAAGACCAAGCGCGGCTATTATTCGACCAACGCCAAGGTGCTGAGCGACCTTGCCCGCGACCACGAGATCGTGCGCCTGATTTTGGACTGGCGTGAGAAGTCCAAGATTAAGTCGACCTATCTGGACACGCTAGGTCCGCTGCGCCGTGGTGACGGGCGTGTGCACACCACGTACAACCAGACCATCACCGCGACGGGGCGTTTGTCTTCGAGCGACCCCAATCTGCAAAACATTCCGACGCGCTCGGAGCTGGGGCGTACCGTCAAGACGGCGTTCTCGGCGGGCGAGGGCAGCGTCTTTTTGGCGGTGGACTACTCGCAGATCGAGCTGCGCCTGCTCGCGCATCTTTCGGGTGACGAGCACCTGGTGCGCGCCTTCAACGAGGGCGAGGACTTCCATGCCGAGACGGCCGCGCGCGTATTTGGCGTGCCGGTGTCCGAGGTGACACCCGACCTGCGTAGCCGCGCCAAGGCCGTGAACTTTGGCATCGTGTACGGTCAGCAGGCCTATGGTCTGTCGCAGTCGCTGCACATCTCGATGGCCGAGGCGCGCGATATGATCGATCGCTACTACGAGGCCTACCCGGGCGTGCGCACGTTCCTCGACAATGTGGTGGCGCGAGCCAAGCAGACGGGCTATGCCGAGACCATGTATGGCCGCAGACGCCATATTCCCGAGCTCAAGGCCAAAAACCCACAGCTCCGCGGCTTTGGTGAGCGCACGGCCATGAACCACCCCATGCAGGGCACCGCCGCCGACATCATCAAGATCGCCATGGCCCGCGTAAGCCGTCGCTTGGAAGAAGAAGGCTTTGCCGCCCATATGATCCTGCAGGTACACGACGAACTGGACTTTGAGTGCCCCGTCGATGAAGTCGAGCGCCTCACCGCCATGGTCCGCGACGTCATGGAACACGTAGTAGACCTCCGCGTACCGTTGATCGCCGAAGCCAGCACCGGCATAACCTGGGCCGACGCGAAATAGGGAAGCACTCCGTAAGGCAAGCTCGCCCAAGACGCAAGCCCCCACATACTTAAGATTTGGGACAAACACTACTGATTAATTTGTCCCACAGTAACCAAAACAGAGGGGAGCCCCTTCCAACAAGGGGCTCCCCTCTGCTCAAATCATTTCAGCTAAGTATCTAGACACTCAAGACGCCATCTTGGCGGCAGGAAAGTAAACCTAGGACCTGGCCGGGCGGCGCGGGTAAGTTTTTCGTAGATTCCGCACGAGCCGAAGGCCACTTAATGTGGCCTTCGAGCGAGCCCAGGACCTGACCGAACGAAAAACTTACCCGCGTCGCCCGGCCAGGTCCGACAAGTTGCGTTAACGAGCCGCCAAGATGGTGTCGATGAGCGTCAGTACGCCCCCGTCGTTGTTGCTCGGAATGCGCCACTTGGCGTGCGCGTTCATGTGCTCCTCGGCATTGTCCACGATAAAGCTGTGACCGACGCGCTCCAGCATGGGGATGTCGTTGTAGGTGTCGCCCACGGCGGCAGCATCGGCAATATCGATGCCCAGGTGCTCGCACAGGTGCGCGACGCCGGCGCCCTTGTCGACGCCCAGGTTCATAAAGTCGATCCACTCGCGCCCGGCGTTGGTGACGTAGAGCTTGTCCGAGAACTCGGGGCTATAGGTCTCGCGGAAAGCGGGCTCGGCGTCGTAGCCGGGGAAGAAGATCGAAATCTTGTTGGACTCGAGATCAATGCCCTCAAAGCTGTCGACGTAGTTGATTGTGTTGTAGTAGACGCTGATCTCGTCGTGGTATTGATGGTCGCGGGCAAGTACGTAGAACTCGTCGAAGCAGCACAGGACGGGGACAGCGCGAGGATCCTCCGAGGCACGGCTCAAGACCTGCTGATACAGTTCCACGTCAATATTGCTCTTATAGATATAGCTACCGCGATAGATCACGCACGCTCCGTTATCGGGACAAAAAGCGAGGCGGTTCTTAATGCCCTCGAACATTTCCTCGAGCTTGGGGGCGGGACGTCCGCTGGCGGGGCAGAATACGATGCCCGCGTCGGCGAGCTTGTCCAGGCGCTCATCAAGACCCTGGGGCAGCACACGCTCGTCGGTCAGCAGCGTCTTGTCCATATCGACGGCGAGAATCTTAATGTTGCCGATGTTGGCGTCCGATTCGTAAGTTTGCATAAAAATGCGCCTTTCGTTTCGAGATTGTTTCAGACATTATAACCATCAACTAGTAGTCGAGCGTATTTTCGCAGGAATGGTGCGTATTTGCACTGCAATTCACAAACTAATGAAAAAACTTTTCAGAAATTTGAATTTGTCGCTTGCGCAGCGTGCACTTTATCGTAATATAGCGACCATCGAAAACGGAGACGGAAAAACAACCGCTTACCGAGTAAAAGGTACCGTTTACGATATTAGAATTGCGCCCGGCGATAGGTGAAAGGAGAGGCAGATGCAGTTCGTAAAGATCATCACTACTGCAGACAATGCCATCCGACGCCAGCGCGCAATTTCCCGACGACGATAACAATCGTCTCTGTCCGCATGGGGCGCAATGCCCCAACAGAGTCATTTTGAGGTCGTTGGGTTTTAGCACGACATTGCTGCATGTTTCTAGGGCATGTATGTGCTGATTTTTTCTATTTAACCTGATATTGCACGGTATATGACCTTGAAATGACTTGCAACTGACCGATGTTCTAACTAGCTACCAAGGGCGAAAGGAAACAGCCATGAGCAAGAAAAAAGTCGTTCTCGCATATTCCGGTGGTCTTGATACATCCGTATGTGTCAAGTGGCTCCAGGACGAGAAGAATCTCGATGTCGTTTGTGTCTGCGGCAACGTGGGCCAGGAAGAGACCGGACTGGATGCCAAGAAGCAGAAGGCGCTCGACCTGGGCGTTCTCGATTGCCAGGTGCTCGACCTGCGCGACGAGTTCTCCGATGAGTTCCTGACCAAAGCCATCGCAGCAAACTCCATGTACGAGAACAAGTACCCGCTGCTCTCCGCCCTGTCTCGCCCGCTGCTTGCCAAGAAACTTGTTGAGGTCGCCCACGAGTTTGGCGCGACCTACGTCGCCCACGGCTGCACCGGCAAGGGCAACGACCAGGTCCGTTTTGAGGCCGCTGTCAAGGCCCTCGACCCCGAGCTCAAGGTTATCGCCCCGGTTCGCGAGTGGGACCTGAAGTGCCGTCCCGACGAGGTCGCCTATGCCCACGCCCACAACGTGCCGGTTCCCGAGGGTGCCAACGACAACCCCTACTCCATCGACGACAACCTGTGGGGTCGTGCCATTGAGTGCGGTCACCTGGAGGATCCCTGGAACGAGCCGCTCGACGACGCTTGGGTTATGACCAAGAATCCCGAGGACACGCCGGACACCCCGACCTACACCGAGATTGAGTTTGAGGCCGGCAAGCCCGTCGCCGTCGACGGCAAGAAGATGAAGCTCTCCGAGATCATCATCGCACTCAACAAGATCTCGGGCGACAACGGCTTTGGCCGTCTCGACCTGGTCGAGGACCGTCTGGTGGGCCTTAAGAGCCGCGAGTGCTATGAGGTTCCCGGCGCCCTGACGCTCATCACCGCCCACAAGGCACTCGAGGATATCTGCGTCGAGGGCGACCTGCTCAAGACCAAGATTAAGCTCGAGCAGGATTGGGCCACTGCCGTGTACAACGGCCAGTGGTACAGCCCGCTCAAGAACGCGCTCGACGCCTTTATGGCCGACACCCAGAAGTTCGTGACCGGCACTGTCCGTCTGAAGTTCTTTAAGGGCAACTGCCATGTCGTCGGCCGCAAGAGCCCCTTCAGCCTCTACGACTACGGTCTGGCTACCTACGACCGCGACACCACGTTTGACGAGAAGGCCAGCGCCGGCTTTATCGAGATCGATACGCTGTCGCTCAAGACGTGGGCAAAGGTCCAGGGCCCCAGCTCTGCTGCCGCCCAGGCCTAGCGCCTCCTTCCCTTGGTATCCGCGCGGCCCATCCGCGTGATACATAACGGGCGCACGGGGTCCCTACCTTTCGTTATGCTTGCTGACACTTCTTAACATCGGTGGCCCCTACGTTCCGCCCGCATATATGATGCCGCGTCTGCGGCTGAGTCCGAGCCCCGCCGGGGTTGTCCGGCGGGGCTCCTTCTATCAATTTGGCGGCTCTGCGCCTATATATATGAGGAGTATCCATTATGTTCAATGCTATCGCGCATGCTCTACTTGCCCTCGCGCCCGAGTTCGATGCTGCAAAGGTCGAGGACGTTCCTATGAGCCTGAAGGCCTGGATCGATGGTTCGCAGGGCAACATCCGGAGGGAGACGTTGGGCGCCAAGTGCATGGCGCGTCACTTCTTTGCAAATTAGCTACATGGCTCCGCACACGGTGGGGAATGTGTAAAACTAGCGGTTGAAAAATCGCGTTAGCGATATGGCGTATTGCTTTGGGCGCTTGTATTGGTATTTGGAGAAAGGGGACGGTTCCATGGCTCTTTGGGGTGGTCGTTTTGAGGCAGGCGTGGCCGAGGTCACGCAGGAGTTTGGCGCGTCGCTGCCGGTCGACAAACATCTCTATAAACAGGATATCGCCGGCTCTAAGGCGCATGCCAAAATGCTGGCGGCCAAGGGCATCATCAGTGCCGAGGACGAGCAGGCGATTGCCAATGGCCTGACCGGAATCGAACAGGATATCGATGCCGGCAACTTCACCTTCGATATCAACGATGAGGACATCCATATGTCCATCGAGAGCGAGCTGACGCGTCGCATCGGCGAGGCTGGCAAGCGCTTGCATACCGGACGTTCGCGCAACGACCAGGTGGCGACCGACACGCGCCTGGGCGTCAAGGCGCTGGCCAAGGAGCTCATGGAGGCCAATCTAGAGCTGCGCCATTTGCTGGTGGATGCGGCTAAGAAGTACGACAAGGTGATTTTGCCGGGCTACACGCATATGCAGCACGCTCAGCCCGTGCTTCTGTCGCATCATCTGCTGGCGTATTCCTGGATGTTCGCGCGCGACTTTACACGCCTGAAGGCCGCCTTTGATGCCGCCGACAGCTGCCCGCTGGGTGCTGCCGCGCTTGCCGGTACGAGCTATCCGCTCGATCGTCAGATGACGGCTGCCGAACTTGGCTTTGCGGGCGTGATTCCCAACTCGCTCGATGCGGTTTCCGACCGTGATTTCCTGCTCGATCTGCATTACGCCGGATCCGTCATGGCGATGCACCTGTCGCGTCTTTCCGAGGAGATCGTGCTGTGGTCGAGCTCCGAATTTGGCTTTATCACGCTTTCAGACTCCTACTCCACCGGCTCGTCTATCATGCCGCAGAAGAAGAATCCCGACTTTGCCGAGCTTATCCGCGGTAAGAGCGGTCGCGTGTACGGCAACCTGGTGCAGCTGCTGGTAACCATGAAGGGCCTGCCGCTCGCTTATAACAAGGACTTGCAGGAGGACAAGGAGGGCGCGCTCGATACCGCTCACACGCTCATGCAGTGCCTGTCCGTTATGGCCGGAATGATTTCGACCTGGACCGTCAACGAGGATGCCATGGCGCGCGAGTGCGGCGTGGGGCATCTTGCCGCCACCGATGTTGCCGATTACCTGGCTAAGCGTGGTCTGCCGTTCCGTGAGGCACATGCCGTGGTGGGCCATCTGGTCCTGATGTGTGAGAAGCACGGCTGCAATCTTGAGGACCTGCCGTTTGAGGTGTTCCAGGAGGCAAGCCCGCTCTTTGAGCGCGACATTACCGAGGCGCTCGACATCCCGTCGATTGTCGCCGCACGCACGACCGAGGGCGGTACCGCCCCTGCCGCCGTTGCCGTGCAGCTGCAGCGTGCCGAGGCGCAGCTCGTGGCCGACGAAGGCGTGTTTGGATCGCTAACCAAGGTTGTCGAGATGGGTCACGGGGCAAAGTAAAGGTTTGGCTGAAGACGTATTGTCCATTTATTGATAAATCGTTTTTGCTTTACGGGCGTCTGCTGATGCGGGCGCCCCTATTTTGCTGCTATGGGGGAGGGGCTTGTCGAGAACTTCTGTAGGACCTTTGGGCAGGTTGTGAAGGGGGTACGTTCGCGGGTGGCAACCGACCGCCCGCTCTGTTCGATGTGGTTGATGAGCGGTCGGATGGTACTCTAATCGGGCTTCGAAACAGAAGTGACACATATGGAGCGCTTTAATAAATTGCAGCGTTTCAATAAACAGCTTTTTGTTTAACTGCAGCTAAAACTCTGTTACGATGCAGTCCAGGCGGGTGCCGGAATGGGACTTGGGCACGCGCGAACCTACTTGAAAGGCTACCTTATGGCTATCGAGAAGACTTTCATCATGATTAAGCCCGACGCCGTGCGCGATCGCAAGATCGGCGAGATCGTTGCTCGTATTGAGCGTAGCGGCCTTGTCATCGAGCGCATGGAGATGACCACGCTCGAGCGCGCTACCGTCGAGGAGCACTACGCCCATCTGGCCGACAAGCCCTTCTTTGGCGGTCTCTGCGACTTTATGACGAGCGGTCCGGTCGTCAAGATGGTCGTTTCCGGTCTCTCCGCTGTCTCCAAGATGCGCACCCTTATGGGCACTACCAACCCGCTTGATGCTGCTCCTGGCACCATCCGCGGCGACTTCGCCGTCGATGTCAACGCCAACGTGATTCACGGCTCCGACTGCCTGGAGAACGCCGAGATCGAGATCAAGCGCTTCTTTGGCTAAACCAGCTTTGACTCCTTAAAGCTGTTAGCGTGTGGCTTGGGCGCCGCGGAACTCCATCCGCGGCGCCCTTTTATATTCCAGTAGATTTTTGGGACATGCCTAGAAATCCACTAAAGAGCCCCCGCCTGGAATGTGCGTGCATTCCAGGCGGGGGCTGTCGCTAGCGTATGGCGTTGTAAGTCTTTAGGCCTCGTCGACGACCTTGAGACCGCGGGTCTGGTCGATCTCGTTGAGGAGGTTGACGCGACGCTCGTGGCGGCCGCCCTCGAACTCGGCGTCGAGCCACTCGTCGACGATCATCTTAGCGAGCTCGGAGCCAACGACGCGGGCGCCAAAGGCGAGCACGTTGGTGTTGTTGTGCATGCGGGAGAGCTTGGCGCTGAAGGGCTCGGAGCACACGACGGCGCGTACGCCCTCGACCTTGTTGGCAGCCAGGCTGATCCCGACGCCGGTACCGCAGATCAGGATGCCCAGGTCGACGTCGCCGTTGGCAACGGCCTTACCCACCTTGTAGCCGGCGATGGGGTAGTCAAAGCTCTCGGAGGTGTCGGTGCCAAAGTTCACGACCTCGCAGCCGCGCTCCTTCAGGTGCTCGGAAATGATGTTCTTGAGCTCGACGGCGGCGTGGTCGTTACCGATACCGATCTTCATAGATGGTTCCTCTCTGGTCTGTGCGGCGCAAATGCTAAAGGTGTTTACCGCGTTCGACTGCATGATAGCGCGACTTTTGTGTAAACGCTCGGGCGTTTTTTGATCAAACGCTTTAGCAGGCAACAAGACCCGCTTTTCATGAATGAATGCCGCCAGTTTGCGCTTGAGCGCCGTCCGCCGGAACCATGGTTGCGGTTTTTGATGCATTGTTATCAAATAGAAGAGCTAATTATTTTTGAGAGACCAGCCCGTTATGCAAGCAGGAGATACCTATGCCTACCGATTCCCTTCGTGATGCCGCGTTTTGCGATGTTTTGAACCGCGAGCTTGTCTGTGCGCTCGGCTGCACCGAGCCTATTGCCGTTGCCTATGCAGCGGCGTTGGCGAGCCAGACGCTCGGTTGCGAACCCGATCATATGGACGTTGCCTGCTCGGGCAACATCATCAAGAACGTTAAGAGCGTGACCGTGCCCAACTCGGGCGGTATGCACGGTATTGAAGCTGCAGCCGTGCTGGGTGCCGTGGGCGGTGACGCCAAGAGCGCGCTCGAGGTGCTCGAGAGCGTTAACGATAAAGACCGTGCTCGCGTGACCGAGCTCCTCGCTGACGCCGGCTACTGCGATGTGTCGCTTGTCGAGGGTGTGCCCAACCTCTACATCAAGGTGACCGCCACGGCCGGGGGCCATACCGCGGTCGTCGAGATTACCGACCACCACACCAATGTCACGTGCCATACGCTCGACGGTATTCCGGTGTGCGGCAAGTCGGCGGGGGAGTGCGCCGCCTGCGCCGAGCGCGTGGTGGCCGAGCGTGCGGCAGATAACGCCGATACGCCCATGTCGATCGAGTCCATCATCGACTTTATCGAGGGCGGCGACATTGAGGGCGCCCGCGCTGCCGTTGAGCGTCAGATTGAGCTGAACGGCGCGATCAGCGCCGAGGGTCTGGCGCACGCTTGGGGTGCCGAGGTTGGCCGTACGCTGCTGGGTGCTCGTGCCGATGACGTTGCCTGCCGGGCCCGTGCCCGTGCGGCCGCCGGGTCCGACGCCCGCATGAACGGCTGTGCGCTGCCGGTCGCCATTGTGTGCGGCTCTGGCAATCAGGGCATTACCTGTGCACTGCCCGTCATGGAGTATGCCGAGTACCTGCGCTGCGACCACGAGCGCCTGGTGCGTGCCGTGATGCTGTCCGATCTCATTGCCGTGCATATCAAGAGCTACATTGGTGCGCTCTCGGCGTTTTGCGGTGCTATTTGCGCCGCGTGCGGCGCCGGCGCTGCGATTACCTGGCTGTGCGGTGGTACGCGCGAGCAAATCGGTGCGACGGTCTCCAATACGCTCGGCAATGTGGGCGGCATCGTGTGCGATGGCGCCAAGGCGAGCTGCGCCGCCAAGATTTCCGCTGCCGTTGATGCGGCGATTCTGGGTCACGATATGGCCATGCAGGGTCGCGGTTTCCGCGCCGGTGAGGGCCTGATTCAGGATACCGTCGAGGAGACCATCGCCAGCATGGGCTATGTGGGGCGCGTGGGCATGAAGGACACCGACGTCGAGATCCTCAACATCATGATCGGCAAAACCCAAGTGTGCTAGGACAGTTCGTCGGCTACTTGGTGTTCGTAGAAGGCTTCTACTACGGCGTTAAAGTCGCGGGCGAAGCCTTCCATGGTTCCGCGCCAGGTGACTCGGTTGGGCTTGCCCTGGCCTACATAGGCAGTCTGAATGCCGCAGGCGGGGCTAGGGAAGTCGCGTTTGGGATCGTTGCCCACCATAAGGACCTCGTGCGGTTCGAGCCCCATCACCTGAAGTTGCTCTAGATAGTAGGTGGCATCGGGCTTGCAGCGGGTGGCGTTTCCCATGTGCGTCACGAGCTCAAAGGGGGCGTCGGCCAGGTCGCCCCAACCCATGCGGCATTCGATGGCCCCCTGCGGAAAGCTGGGGTTGGTAAAGAGCGCGCAGCGCAGCCCCGCGTCCTGCACGGCCTGAAGTGCGGCGTGTGCGCCCGGCATAGCATGGGCGTTGATGAGTTCGTCATTCTTGTACGGAAGAACTTCGCGGTCGTAGTAGGTAAACGCCTCGTAGATAAGTGGGTCCGAGAGGCAAATGCCGCATCGGCGCTCGACCTCTTCTTGGTAAAACTCAAGATTGGTGCGATTGTCCGTGCTGCTGCGGCGATTGGCGTTGAGGTCGACCAGGATGGTGCCGAGGCGTGCCATCGTGCCACCGCGGCTGCGGCGCCCGATATCCGCGAGCATCGAAGAGACATCCTTAAAATATCGAAGGATGAACGCGTTGAGGTTGATGCTAAGAAGCGTTTCGTCCATATCGAAAACGACTGCTTTGAGCACGCGGGCACCTTTCTCGAAAAATCGATCTAGAATCGTTGGCTCCGGATACTTTACCCCAAAGCCGAATGCCTGGCTGGTTATCGTCAAGTTGCGGAGGCGTGTGTTCATAAGATTACGAAAAAGTCTCCACACGAGTAAAAAATCGCAGTTCACGCTTGAAATCGAACTCATTTCCCCGTAACCTATACGAACGTGATTGCATAAGCGTCACATTAGTATCTGTCGGCTCCCGAGTGTTCCTAAACGTTGTGTGCTTGTCGCACCCTTCTGTAGGTCCTAGCAATCGGGGCCCCGTAGTTCGAAAGGGGTCCACCTTTGAGTGAGATTCAGAACTCGTCCATTTTCTCTCTTGACGATGTCAACGAGGAGGAGATGAACAACCTCATCGACGGTACGATTACCGACTTTGATGAGGGCGATCTCGTTAACGGCACTGTCGTTAAGATCGAGCATGACGAGGTGCTCGTTGACATCGGATTCAAGTCCGAGGGCGTTATCCCGGTCCGCGAGCTGTCCATCCGCAAGGACGCTAACCCTGCAGACATCGTTGCACTCGGTGATCCCATCGAGGCTCTGGTTCTCCAGAAGGAGGACAAGGACGGTCGTCTGGTCCTGTCCAAGAAGCGTGCCGAGTACGAGCGTGCTTGGAACCGCATCGAGGAGAAGTTCAACTCCGGCGAGAACGTCGAGGGCGAGGTTATCGAGGTTGTCAAGGGCGGCCTGATCCTCGACATCGGCCTGCGTGGCTTCCTGCCCGCTTCCCTCGTCGACCTCCGTCGCGTCAAGGACCTCACCTCTTACATGGGCACCCGCATCGAGGCCCGCGTCATCGAGATGGACCGCAACCGCAACAACGTCGTCCTCTCCCGTCGCGTCGTGCTCGAGGAGTCCCGTAAGGCCGAGCGCTCCGAGATCCTGTCCAAGCTCAAGTCTGGCATGCGTCTCCAGGGTACCGTTTCCTCCATCGTCGACTTCGGCGCCTTCGTCGACCTCGGCGGTATCGACGGCCTCATCCACATCTCCGAGCTCTCCTGGAACCACGTCAACCATCCTTCCGAGGTTGTCAAGGTCGGCCAGGAGGTCGAGGTCGAGGTTCTCGACGTCGATCTCAACCGCGAGCGCATCTCCCTGGGTCTCAAGCAGACCACCGAGGATCCGTGGCGCGCACTGGTCAAGAAGTACCCCGTCGGCGCTATCGTCGAGGGCACTGTGACCAAGCTTGTCCCGTTTGGCGCTTTCGTCGACTTGGGCGAGGGCATCGAGGGCCTGGTGCACATCTCCGAGATGGCCAACAAGCACGTCGACCAGCCTTCTCAGGTTACCCACGTGGGCGACAAGGTTCAGGTCAAGGTCATGGAGATCGACCTCGACCGTCGTCGTATCTCCCTGTCCATGAAGTCCGCTGCTGAGACTCTGGGCGTCGAGATCGAGGTTACCCCGCTGCCTTCCGAGAAGAAGGACGAGGAGACCGACGCCGAGTAATTCGGTTTGACGATCACTTGTTTTAAGGGATCCGTCCGTAATGGACGGGTCCCTTTTTGCATTTGGCGCCGAGATGCGCAATGCTGCCGGGCTGTCCACAGGCTATTGGATTGTCGGTGCATGAAAAAAGCCGACATCCCGCCTCGGGGAGGAGGCGGGAACACACCGAGTAGACGGAGGGGTGCGGAGCGCGGTCGCGTCTCGACTGACGACGTTGCCCATCGACAAGACCATTGTAGCGCATGGCGGTTCTTGGTTTATCGTGTCGAGCGTTTGCGTTGTGCCATTGCCTGCGGTAACGGTGTGCTAGACTCTTGCACTGCTGAGTGGGCCAGACGGTCGCGCGATGTGCTGCTTGCAGTACGCGTGAGGAAAGTCCGGGCTCCAGAGGGCGGGATGCCGGCTAACGGCCGGGCGGAGTGATCCGACGGAAAGCGCCGCAGAAAAGAAGACTCCCACCTGCGCCGCAAGGCGTAAAGGGAAAAGCTGAAACGGTGGTGTAAGAGACCACCAGCGTCGTGGCAACACGGCGGCTTGGCAAGCCCCATCCGGAGCAAGCGCGAATAGGAACGCTATGGGCCGGCCCGGTCCGCGTTCGGGTAGCGTGCGTGGAGCTGCATGGTAACGTGCAGACAAGATAAATGACCGTTCACGACAGAACCCGGCTTACAGGCCCGCTCAGCAACTATGTTGACGCTGCGACGGCGTCAGCTGGCCGATTTGGCGCTCATTCGTCGGTCGCCGCCATAAGGCGTGCTCCCTCCTCTTTCGGGCAAAATCGACTCAGCTGACGCCGTCTCGCTGTTTTTGCCTGGTCATCGGCGTTGCCGTTCTATTTACCGGGGTTATCGGTACGGCCTTTGCCGTATTATTGAGGCTGTTTGTTGCTGCGCTTTATTCTGTTGAGGGACTTTGTTGGACAGCTATTTTACTCTGCAATCGAATATTGAGGCTTCGGGCGAGTTTGTGGACCGCAAGAGCCGGTTTATTGCCCAGCTGGTCCATATTGAGTCCGAGGACGACGCGAATGCCTTTATCGAGATGGTTCGCAAGCGTCATTACGACGCTCGGCACAATGTTCCCGCGTGGATTTTAGTCGATGGACGCGAGCGCCAGAGCGATGATGGTGAGCCGAGCCGCACGAGCGGTATGCCGACGCTCGAGGTGCTGCGCGGCGCGGGGCTCAAAAATGTTTGCTGCGTGGTGACGCGCTATTTTGGTGGCACGCTGTTAGGGCCCGGTGGCTTGGTGCGCGCCTATACCGCGGCGACGCAGACGGCGGTGGCCGCGGCTCAGGAGGCCGGGCAGATCGTCGAGATGACGAGTGTCGTGCCTGTTGACGTGCATGTGGCCTATCCGCAGTATGAGCAAGTGCTTCATTTGGCGCAGGATTCGGGTGCCAAGGTTTCGGATACCGATTTCGCGGATACCGTGACGATTCATTTGGTGTTCAAAGCGGGGGAGCAGGAGCCGTTTTGCGCTAAGATGCGCGAGCTTATGGCGGGGCGCGAGGAGATTGAGGTCGGCGCTCCCGAATTTGCCGAGTTTTAACGGCGACGGCCGGCGTGCTTTTGGATGGATCCCAAGCGCGCCGGCCGTCGTTTTTCTGTTGCTGCCGCTTACTCGGCGAGCTGCTTTAGCACATCGCAGGCGATTTCGACGGCATCGTCGATGCAACCGGGACAGCTGCGGAGCGGACCCTTGTCCGATCCGATGCCCTTGAGCGTGCCGCAGACGGTCGTCGTGTTCTTCTCGCCAAAACGCTTGGCGATTTCGCGCGACAGCTTGTAGGTCTGGCCCTTGGTCTTGGGGTTTTCCATGCCGTCGCTCATCACAGAGCCCATGATGGCCACGGCGCCCGAGATGGCACCGCAGGTTTCGGTCATGCCGCCCATGCCGGCGCCAAAGCCCTCGGTGAGGGTAAAGGCGGTCTGGGGGTCGAGCCCGACGGCAGGTGCGAGCGTGCAGGCGACGGCCTGTGCGCAGTTGAAGCCTTGGGCGTGGTATTCGGCAGCCTGAGCTTGGCAGGCGGCGGTGTCGAGCTGAGCAGTATCGATTTGCTTCATCGTTGTCTCCTTGGTCACGGTGTACTCGCCTATGGTACCCGTGACGGGGCATGTAATCATCGAGAGCTTCATGTATGCCTCGTTTTTATCTATCGAGCAAATGCCCAAGGCTTGAGATAAATACCCCTGATCAATTAGTCCCATAACCTACCTTGGGGATGGGTTGAGAGGGGTGCAGGGTAGCGGTATCGTGAACCGAATGAAACGTAACCCAGGCAAGGGAGCTAGATATGAGCGAGCAGACCATCGGTACTACATGTGTTCAAGGCGGCTATCACCCGGGAGATGCCGAGCCGCGCCAGGTGCCCATCTACCAGTCCACCACGTGGAAGTACGACACGTCGGAGCATATGGGCAAGCTGTTTGACCTGGAGGAGTCGGGCTACTTCTACAGCCGCCTGCAGAACCCCACGTGCGATCTGGTTGCCGCCAAGATCTGCGAGATGGAGGGAGGCACCGCCGCGATGCTCACGAGCTCGGGCATGGCTGCGAACTTCCTCGCGATCTTTAACGTGGCCGGTGCCGGCGATCATGTGGTCGCTAGCTCTGCCATTTACGGCGGTACGTATAACCTGCTCGCCCATACTATGGAGCGCATGGGTCTGACCTGCACGTTCGTTGCCCCCGACTGCACCGATGAGGAGCTCGAGGCAGCCTTTGAGCCCAATACCAAGCTCGTCTTTGGCGAGACGATCGCCAACCCCGCCCTTGCCGTGCTCGATATTGAGCGCTTTGCCAAGGCCGCACATGACCACGGTGTGCCGCTGATGGTCGACAACACCTTCCCGACGCCCGTGATGTGCCGTCCCTTTGAGTGGGGCGCCGACATCGTTACGCACTCCACCACCAAGTACATGGATGGACATGCTGCCTACCTGGGTGGCGTGATTGTCGATCACGGCCAGTTTGACTGGATGGCCCATGCGGACAAGTTCCCGGGTCTCACCACGCCCGATGAGAGCTACCACGGCGTGACCTATGCCGAGAAGTTTGGTCGCGAGGGTGCCTTCATTACCAAGGCAACCGCTCAGCTCATGCGCGATCTTGGTCCTATGCAGAATCCGCAGGCGGCCTTCTTCTTGAACAGCTCGCTCGAGAGCCTGCATGTGCGCATGCCGCGTCATTGCGAGAACGGCCTTGCCGTTGCCAAGTTCCTGCAGAGCCATCCCAAGGTGCGCTTCGTGAGCTATCCGGGCCTGGAGGGCGATAAGTACTACGACATGGCTCAGAAGTACATGCCCAACGGTACCTGCGGTGTTGTGAGCTTTGGCTTTAACGGTGGTCGCGCGGCGGCCGAGACCTTTATGAAGAGCCTTAAGCTCGCCCAGATCGCCACGCACGTGGCCGATGCGCGTACCTGCTGCTTGCATCCCGCTAATGCCACGCATCGCCAGATGAACGATGAGGAGCTCATCGCCTGTGGCATTTCTGCCGACATGGTGCGCCTGTCGTGCGGCCTCGAGGATACGGCCGATCTGATTGCCGACCTTGAGCAGGCACTCGAGCAGTGCTAGGCTAGCGTGCGTGCGAGGCGTGGGACGGCTTTTCGGCTGACGACGTCCTCATAGTTCCGATTCCGTAGGCGGGACCCCGATCGTGTCCGTTTGTAGGCGATTGGGGTCCCGTTTTTGCGTTGCACGATAGAAAGGATATACATGGAGAAAACTGCCGAGCAGCTGCGCCGCGAACACATTGCCCTAGAGGGCGACACCCACGGTAAGAATAAATGGGCGATTCTGTTCACCGTGCTCGTCATGACCTTTATGGCGTGTCTGGATGCGAGCATCGTGACGGTGGCGCTCCCAGTGATGCAAAAGGAGCTGGGGGTGGGTCTCGACCGCATTCAGCTCGTGAGCTCGGTGTATCTGCTCGCGACGTGCGTCGCCATGCTGCCGTTTGGCCGCTTGGGTGATGTGCGCGGCAAGGTGAATGTGTTCCAGCTTGGTGTAATCGTCTTTACGGGTGGCTCGTTGCTTTGCGGGCTTTCGGCTTCGCTCGAGGTGCTTATCTTGGCGCGTTTCGTGCAGGGCATTGGCTGTGCCGCCGCGATGGCCAACAATATGGGCATCATCACCGAGTCGTTTCCGGCGCGTGAGCGCGGCCGTGCCATGGGCATTCTGGCGACCTTTGTGGCTCTTGGCATGATGTGCGGCCCCGTGCTCGGCGGCGTGCTGGTGGCGAGCTTTCCCTGGGAGAGCATCTTCCTTATCAATCTGCCCATTGGCGTAATCTCGTTTATCGTGGGACTCTATACGCTGCCGCATGTGAAGCCGGAGGCTGGCGAACGCCCTATGCCGTTGACAGAGGCGGCGCGTCGCTGCTTTGCGAGCTCGGCTTTCACGATTAACCTGGCTTGCATGCTTATCGTGTTCGTGGGTATCGGTGCCTCCGAGTTTGTGCTGCCGTTCTACTTTCAGGATGCCCACGGCTTTAGCTCCGATATCTCCGGCCTGTTGTTTTTGGCGATGCCGGTCGTGAATGCCTTTGTGGGCCCGCTTTCGGGCTCGGTGTCCGACCGTGTTGGTTGTGAAGCGCCCACGGCCGTTGGCCTGGGCGTGTACGTGTGCGGTCTCTTTGCGGTGAGCACGCTTGACGAGCACTCTTCCGTCTTGATGATTGTGTGCTGCGTCGCGTTTATGTCGTGCGGCACGTCGATCTTCCAGAGTCCCAATAATTCGCTGTATATGGGTTCGGCTCCGCGTGAGGCGCTTGGCTTTGCGGGCAGCTTGAGCAGCTTGGCGCGCTATGCGGGCATAGCGCTGGGTATTACGGCGGCGTCGCGCATCCTGTATGGACAGACGAGCGCGGCGATGGGCAAGACGGTCACGAGCTATGTGGCGGGTCGTCCGGACGTGTTCCTCTTTGGCTTCCGTTTGGTATTCTACGTGCTGATGGCCGTTGCTACCGTGGGCTTTGCGCTCACATTGGTACGTTTGGTGAGGTTGCGCGCCCGTCATTAGCGTGTAGTGGCAGGCTTGCCACGAATCGGACCTATCTACTGGTCTTGCAGCTTTATGGTGCGATGTGGCTTGTGGGGAGGGCGGGGGTCGGTCCGTGGTAGACTATCGAACAACGTTTATTAATCGCGCGGTATCGTTGCCGCGAGAAGGGGTTGCGCCATGCAGGAGCTTGAGGATCGTATTCGCCATGACGGCATCGTAAAGGCCGGTAATGTCCTTAAGGTTGATGCCTTCCTCAACCACCAGTGCGACGTTGAGCTGTTCGACCACATGGGTGCCGAGTGGGCCCGTCTGTTCGAGGGTGTCGAGATCAACAAGATCCTGACGATCGAGGCTTCGGGCATTGGCATGGCTTGCATCGCAGCTCAGCATTTTGGCGGCGTGCCGGTGGTCTTTGCCAAGAAGGCACAGTCCATCAACCTCGACGGCGAGCAGTATGCCACGACCATCTACTCCTTTACCAAGCAGAAGGAGTACCCGGTTATCGTGGGCAAGCGCTTCTTGTCCGAGGGCGACAAGGTCCTGATTATCGACGACTTTTTGGCCAACGGCTGCGCGCTTGAGGGTCTCATCAAGATCTGTGAGGCTGCGGGCGCCGAGGTTGCCGGCATCGGCATTGCCGTGGAGAAGGGCTTCCAGGGCGGTGGCGATAAGCTCCGCGAGCGCGGCTTCCGCGTTGAGAGCCTGGCCCGTATCGCCGAAATGGACTGCGAGAACGGCGAGATCACGTTCGCCTAGGCGCGCAGCACAAGCGATTGGTATGCGATGTGACAAAGGGACTGTCCCTTTGTCACATTTTTTGTATGAGGGGAGGTTTTGATATGGATGAGAACAAGATGGGATGGCGCGAGTATGCGCGCTATGCCGAGATGTCGGTCGAGGAGTTGGCACGCGATTGCGCGGTACAGGTGTTTCGCGCGACGGGTCCGGGCGGACAGGGCGTGAACACGACGGACTCGGCGGTACGCATGAAGCATGGGCCCACGGGGATTGTCGTGACGGCGCGTGAGAGCCGCAGTCAGTTTCAGAATCGCAGCTGCTGTCTGCGTAAGCTGAGGGCAGAGCTTGAGCGTCGCGGGCATCCACCGCGCCGACGCGTCAAGACCAAGGTGCCTCAGCGATCGCGCCAGCGCAGGCTTAACGACAAGCACTTCAACGCGATTAAAAAGGCCAACCGTCGCAAGCCGGGCGGGGAGGAATGATCCCCTCAATACGTTGCGGTGAAATAGGGACTGTTTTGGGGGTGCGGCTGCATAAACAGTCCCTATTTCACCGCAACTTAGGGATGGCTAGTGGGTGGGGCGCCAGACGTGGAGGGCTCCGCCGAGGACGTCGACCTCGATGCGCGAGGCGACGATGGGCTCGCCGTCGGCCTGAATGGGGTAGTCGGGCTCCTCAAAGGTGAGCGCGGCGTGACGGCAACGACGCATGCGAACCGGCGGCAACTTGGTATGGTGGCCGTCCTTGGCCGAAAGGAACATAGGCAGGGCTACCGCGCGAGGGACGGGGCCGCAGGCGTAGCAGACGTCGAGCATGCCGTCGCAGGGGTCGGCGTCGGGACAGATGCGATAGCCCGAACCATAGGTGGGTCCCAGCTGGATGGCCATGATAATCGCGCGCACGCGCTCGGCGGGCGCGCCATCAAAGCTGATGGTCATGGGGTAGTTGCGGTAGCGCAGACCAAACTGCTCAAGTCCCGAGAGGGTGTAGAGCGGAGCGCCCGTCAAGCCGGTCTTTTTTCGCAGCTCGGTGGTGCCCAGGCCAATGGCGGCATCGATGCCGACCGAAAGCGTCTGATCGTAGTACTCAACGGCAGCCTCGCCGCTGCCGCTCGCAGGGCTCCACGAGCGAATGCGCCCGATGTCCTGACGCTGCAGCTCGCAGGTGAGCAGCGCGCCAAAATCTTTGCCGGAGAAATCGTCGATGCCGAGCGTCTGGGCAAAATCGTTGCCGGAGCCCACGGGCAGGACGGCAAGAGCGGGGCGTGCGTCCTCCTTTTGCGTCATAAGCCCGTTGACGACCTCGTGGATTACGCCGTCACCGCCAAGCGCGATAACGGTGCGATAGCCCTGAGCCTGGGCGGCCAGCTCCTTGGCGTGTCCCATGCGCTCGGTCAGCACCAGGTCAAACTGGGATGCGCGTGCAGTCATGTCCAAAAAGCGCTGCAGGCGCTCAGCGACTTCGCGCGCCGCACCCGACTGGGCGGTGGGGTTGGCGATGATGAGCGTGCGACCAAAATCAGTTGCGTGCATGGGGCGACTCCTGGCGTATGACGTGACGGTGCGGTCGCGCTCAGGTCGAATTGCCCCCGATTGTGGCTGCACGGCGAATACTAACGTCTACTCTATCAGGTCGTTGTGGCGCTCGATAGCATCCGCTACCGTACCGCCCTCATCCACAATAAGCGAACGGCGCTTGGGTGAGATGATGCGCTGGGCAGGGTACACGCCGCGGTGTCCGCCGGTTAGGTAGCTGATAAAGGCCACGATGACAAAGAACCCGGCGGCCGTGCCGTGGAACAGGTCGATGGCCATCATGCAGGTGGTGATGGGCACGTTGAGGCCGGCGCAGAACACGCCGAGCATGCCGAGAGCCGCCAGAAAACTGGGGTCAAGCCCGGTAAGGCAACCGATCCAGCCACCGAGTGCCGCACCGATGCCAAACAGGGGCGTGACCTCGCCGCCTTGGAAGCCCGCGCCCAGGGTAAGCGCTGTGACGACCAACTTGATGGCTGCGTCCGCCAGGGTGGTGTTACCTGCAAATCCTGCGCCGGAAAGCCACGTGGAAAGGCCGGCGTAGTCCCAGGCATCGAGGAGGGCATAGGCGGCCAAAACCACGAGTGCGCCTATGAGTGCGCGGACGAGGTAATTGGTGATAAAGCGACCGTACAGGCTTTTGACGGTTCGAACCGACCAGGCAAAGAGGCGTGCCGTCAGGCCGAAGATAATGGCGCTGATAACAACGATGACAACCGTCCGTGGTGTCATGTTGGGAACGCTGGCGATGACATTCGCCTCGTACTCGGTTCCCAAGGCAAGCGACGTAAAGTAGCCGGTAAACGAGGCGACCAGGCAGTAGATGCCCGCGGTGTAGTCGATCTTGCCGATAAAGCACATCTCCATGCCAAAGAAAGCTCCAGCAAGGGGCGAGCCGAATACGGCGCCAAAGGCAGACGAGATGCCGGCGAGCATGAGGTCGTGGTGGTCATGTTTTTTGAGGTGGGCGAGGTTCGAGATGTTGCTGGCGATGGTGCCGCCAATCTGCACCGCGGCCCCCTCGCGACCGGCAGATCCGCCCGTTAGGTGCGTGAGCGTGGAGCAGACGAAGGTAAGGACGGCCATGCGCATATGGATGAGACGTGTGCTCAGAGCGGAGTCGATGACCAGGTTGTTACCGCGTTTGGCGGCAAGGCCGTGGTTTTTGTACACCCATGCGGTGGCAACGCCCACAACAGGAAGCAAGGCGTAGACCCACGCGTGGTGCTCGCGATAGTCGGTCGCGATATTCAGCGAGGCCAAAAACGCCCAAGCGGCAACGCCCATGGCGAGCGAGACGATGACGACGAGCGCGAGCAACTTGGCGCTCGCGAGTAGGTTGCGGGCGTTGCGGCGCGTGTCGGCAGCCAAGAGATGCTCGGAGCGGGTGAGCTGTTGCCTGCCTGCCATGATGACGTCATTAAGGGAGAAAAAGCCGCCGTCGTCGAGCGACTGGGAATGATCCTGCGCCTCGTTTGCGCTTTCGGGTTTGTCGGTATAAGCCATACGTTCCTCTTTTAGGTTGCAACACGAGCATTATAGAACGTGCCATACGTGACAAACCGGCAGGTTGGTTTTGGTTTTGTTTCGCGGCTTGCGGCCGACAGATGTATTCGCGGCCGCGGGCCAGGTCTTGAGCAGGCGGCAAGGGATTATACTGAGCTAAACATAAAGAATCGGCGCTTTTGTTGCGCGCCGCAGCATGCTAGAGGTGCATATGGCTGAGAAACTCATTCCGTTGGAGGACGCGCAGGCGATCGTCTTGTCGCACGTGAATCGCACCGAAGTCGTCGAGATTCCCGTGTGGCAGGCCGTCGGTCTTCCCTTGGCCGAGGATGCGGTGGCCGATATCGACATCTCGCCGTTTGCCAACAGCGCTATGGACGGATATGCCGTGCGCTCGTCGGACTTGGCGCAGGCATCTGGTGAGGCGCCGGTGACGCTCGACGTTATCGGACACGAGGCCGCGGGCCGTGTGTTTGAGGGCACAATTGGCGCGGGTGAGACGGTCCGCATTATGACAGGCGCGCCGGTACCCGAAGGTGCCGATGCCGTGGTGAAGTATGAGATCGTCGATGTGCTCGTCGGTGACGGCAACGAGGGTTCGCGTGTGAGGTTCTCGGCGCCTGCCAAGGTAGGGGAGAACGTTCGCTCTGCCGCCGAGGAGGCCCATGCCGGCGATGTTGTGATGCACGCCGGCGAGGTCGTGGCTCCGGCGGGCGCCGGCTTGTTGGCGAGCGCCGGGTATGCGAGCGTGAAGGTGCATGCCGCGCCGCGTGTGGGCATTATCTCGCTGGGCACGGAGCTGGTCGCGCCGGGTGAGCTGCCGGCGCGCGGGCAGATTCGCGACTCCAACTCGTCGGCGTTGATGGCCGAAGCGCTCGATGCAGGAGCCGAGCCCGTGTTCTACGGCATTGCGCCCGATGATGAGCAGGCGATTGCCGAGCTGGTGCATCGCGCCGTGCTGGAGTGCGATTTCGTCATTACGAGCGGTGGCGCCTCGGCAGGCGACTACGACTACGTGACGGCGCTCGTTCGGCGCGAGGGCGATGTGCTGTTTGACCGCATCTCGATGCGTCCGGGCAAGGCCATCACGTTTGGCTTGCTTGGGGGTAAGCCCTACCTGGGACTTTCAGGCAATCCGGCCGCGGCGTATGTAGGCTTTGAGATGCTTGCGCGTCCGGCGATCCGCAAGATGCGCGGCTTTGCCGAGGGTACGCGTCCCGTGCAGCAGGCGACGCTCACGCACGGCGTGAAAAAGCGACAGCATCGCCGCTTCTTCGATCGCGCCACGGTTTTGCGCGACTCCGAGACCGGTGAGCTGTTGGTGACCGAGGCCAAGACGCAGAATTCGGCGTTGCTCGGCACGATGCAGCGGGCCAACTGCCTGTTGCGTATTGACGAAGGTCCGTGCGAGCTCAAGGCGGGCGACGTCGTGGATGTCGTGCGTGTCGACCTGCCTGAGGGCGCCGTGTTGTAGGGGGAATGCTATGGAGCTGAAGATTTCGATTGTGACGTGCTCGGATACGCGCGATCTTGCCCAGGACGAGGCTGGGGCTGCACTCGAGGAGCTTATCGAGGCGCAGGGCTGGACGGTCGCCTCACATGCGGTCGTGCGCGACGACGTCAGCGAAATCGGTGATGCCATTGTGGAAGCCGCCGATGAGTGCCACGCCAATGTCGTGCTCACCTGCGGTGGCACGGGTCTTTCGATGCGCGACGTGACACCCGAGGCGACGCGTGCTGTCTGTGACCGCGATGTGCCGGGTATTGCCGAGGCGATCCGTGCGTACTCCATGACCAAGACGCGCCGCGCTATGCTCTCGCGCGCCGTGTGCATGCAGCGTGGGTATACGCTTGTCATCAACTTTCCGGGATCTACGAAAGCGGCCCGCGAAAGCTGGGAGGCTGTGAGCGACCAGCTGGAGCATGCGGCCCAAATGACGGCGGGCGGCGGGCACGCCAAATAAGCGCGCTACCTACGGCGGAGCGACTTTGCGAGTCGCTCCGCCTTTTTATGCAACGACAGCGCGGAACGTCCTGAGACTATCGGCGAAAGAGAATTATCAGACGAGAAATCTTTATCACTGATATTATTCGCGCGCAAGTATAATCTAATTACAGAATAAAGCCCGCGGCGGGGTGTCCGGGCGTAGCATTCGAAAGGGTTGAATATGTTCGATATGGTTTCTCGCCGCGGATTCGTCTCGCTTTCTGCTGTCGCCGCTGCCGGCCTTGGTCTTGCCGGCTGCTCGGGCAGCAAGACGTCCGAGCCGGCCGGATCCGATGCCGGTTCTGCCAAGGCATCTTCCAAGAAAGCTGTCGAGCTGCAAGTCTTTGCCGCCAACTCGCTTGAGAAGGCTCTGCCCGAGGTCCAAGAGCTTTACACCGACCAGACCGGCACCACCTTTGCCGACACGCAGTTTAAGGCCTCCGGCGACCTCGTTGAGCAGATGCGTGCCGGCGCCACGGTCGACGTGCTCATCACGGCCTCCAAGGGCACCATGGATGACGCTGAGACCGCCGAGCTCGTCGACGCCGACACGCGTGAGGACATGTTCGTCAACGACCTCGTGATCATTCGCGCCGAGGGCTCCGACACCAAGGTCGAGGCCATTGCCGACGTTGCGAACCTGGAAGGCATGATTGCCATTGGCGACGCCAAGACCGTTCCCGCCGGCAAGTACGCTAACCAGGCCCTGGCCTCCGTGGGCCTCTACACCGGCATCGAGGGCGACGATGGCGAGTATGCTCCCGAGATCGCCGACAAGGTCGCACTGGCCGATAAGGTCGGCACCGCTGCCGCCTACGTCTCTACAGGCGACTGCGTGGCCGGTTTTGTCTACAGCTCCGATATCTTCCGCTACGACGGCATCGAGGAGGCCTTCGTGTGCCCCGAGGATTCGCACAAGCCCATCGTGTACCCGGGTGCCGTTGCCGAGAGCTCCGAGCACGCCGACGAAGCCAAGGCGTTCATCGACTTCTGTCTGACCAACAAGAAAGCTCAGAAGATTTGGGCTAAGTACGGCTTTGAGCTTTCCGAGTAGTGCAGCTTGGCGCGATAATTCCATCGTTTTGTGTTTCACTTCGTCCTTGTATTCGCTTGGAGCTTTTCGTGCTTAATAGATTCCGCATGCTTGTCGCCTGTGCTTTGACCTTCGCGCTTTGCTGGGTGCCGGGATTTGCGTTTGCTGGGGACGCTGAGGACGGGGCCCAGGTTGCTGCGACCGCTCATGGGCTTTCCTATGGGATCGAGGGTTTTGAGCGGTTGGCCAAGGGGACCGCTCGTGCCATGGAGGGCCAGCCTGAGGGCTACCGGTTTCCCGTTGACGAGGACGTGGACCTTGTAGTGGCGCCTGCTGCCGATCGCGTTGTGGTGTGGATATCGCCCAAGGCGGTCGAGAAGTTTGGATTGGATCCGCAGGACAACGAGTGCGTATCGGGTCTCAAAGCCCTCGTCTGTGAACTCGACAGCGCAAACTGCATGGGAGGTGCGCAGCTGGGGGACGTGGATCTTCCTTGGTATGTCACGGCGGAAACAACGTTTGATGCCGGCGGGTATACCTATGGCTTTGACGAACGAGGTGCGGATGGGGACCGCTATGTGGTGATTGCGTCAGCCTCGGGTGATGCCAAGGGCGGAGCGCGTTGGCTTGATAGCGCTCAAATGGTAGAAGCATCGTCTGTCGTGATGCGGGATGAGCAGGGGCCCTTGACCTCTCTGGCTTCCTTTTTGGGCGACATCGACTATCGCCCGTTTTGGGTGTCCATAAAAACGAGTGGCCTTGCCCTGCTGATCTCCTTTGCGCTGGGCCTGTTCGCCGCGTGGAAGACTATGGGTACCTCGAGTCGCATCAAGGGCCTGCTCGATTCGGTCTTTACGGTTCCTATGGTGCTGCCGCCCACGGTCTGCGGCTTTCTGCTCCTCATGCTGTTTGGCCGCTCGACCGGGGTGGGCCAGTGGCTCATCGTGCACGGCATCTCGATCGTCTTTACCTGGCCCGCGGCGGTGATCTCTGCCGTCGTCGTGTCGTTCCCGCTCGTCTATCGTACGGCGCTCGGAGCCTTCGAGAGCCTCGACACGCAGATGCTCGATGCGGCGCGCACGCTGGGCTGGTCCGAGCGTCGCATCTTTACCAAGCTCATGATGCCGCTTGGCTGGCCTTCGATTGCCGCCGGCACGGTGCTCGCCTTTGCCCGCGCGATGGGCGAGTTTGGCTGCACCCTGTTCTTTGCGGGCAACTACGCCGGTATTACGCAGACCATTCCCATCGCCATCTACTTTGAATGGATGGGCGGCAACACGTCCGTGGCGCTCTTCTGGGTCGTCGTCGTGATTGTCTTTAGCTTTTTGGTCATCCTGTTCATCAACATGTATACGGCGCATTCGCAAAAGTATCGCGAGCGAGGTCTCTCCCGTGCGGAGCGCAAACAGGCCAAAGAGCTTGCCGGACAGGGCGATTCGCTCGACCCGGCGGGCGGCGATGCCTTGCGTATCGATCGCGAGGCGCTGGCTGAACTTATGCGCGATGACGCGGTCACGAAGGGAGGTCGATAGGCCATGTCGCTCGTTCTGGATATCAAAAAGCGCTATCCCGGGTTTGTGCTCGATATGCAGTTTGAGGCCGGTGAGGAGCGCGTGGCGCTGCTGGGCGCCTCGGGTTGCGGCAAGAGCTGTACGCTGCGCTGCATTGCCGGTGTGGAGACGCCCGACGAGGGCAAGATCGTCGTCAACGGCGTGACCTTTTTTGACTCGGCGGCGGGCATTAGCCTGTCGCCCCAGGAGCGCAAATGCGCCCTGCTGTTTCAAAACTATCAGCTGTTTCCCAACATGACAGTGGCCGATAACGTATGCGCCGGTGTTAAGGATGCGGGCGACGCCGCCGCGCGTAAAAGGTTGGCGGAGCGCTATCTGGGCATTTTCGGCCTGGCCGATTTTGCCGACCGCTACCCCGCGCGCCTTTCGGGCGGGCAGCAGCAGCGCGTGGCGCTTGCCCGTATGGTGGCGGCGCATCCGGGCATCTTCATGTTCGACGAGCCCATGAGCGCACTCGATTCCTATCTTAAGAGCGCGCTCGAGCAAAACATGCTCGACCTCTTTGATGTGTGTAACCGCACCGTGCTCTACGTGAGCCACGACATCGACGAAGCGTGCCGCCTGTGCCAGCGTATCTGCGTGATGCACGACGGGCATGTTGAGGAGATCGGCTCCGTCGAGGACGTGGTCCGCCGTCCGCAGACGCTGGCGGCACTGCGCCTGACGGGCTGCAAGAACACAAGCCGGGCGCGCAAGATCGGCGACGAAGAAGTTGAGGCCCTCGACTGGGGCATGACCTTCAACGTGGGCCGCGAGGTTCCCGATGACGTGGCATACCTGGGCATTCGCGCAAGCTACTTCCATGTGGACAACCGTGCTGAGCGGGGTCGTAACAGCTACGACCTGCATGTGGCCCGAGTGAGCGATTCGCGCTTTGAGCGGCTGGTGCTGTTAGACGTGCCGCGTGCTGATGCGCCCACGCGTCTGCAGTGGAAGGTCAACAAGGTGAACGTAGCTGTCGACGAGCTGCCGCAAGCAGGCGAGACGCTGCGCATGCACTTCGATGCGAATAAGATTCATTTGGTTTGTCGGTAGCGCCGGGTAATGCCGTCGGGGATATAAGCCCCGGCGGCTTTGTCTTGCTGTTTGCCGAATGGGGGATGACAAACTCTTATCAATCAAGATAATTATTTATTAAACGACGGTACACGACGCTGTCGTACGAATGTCGGCGGTGTTCGTCTGGACGACAACCGTTGATATAGTTACCTTCGACGAGAAAAGGAGGGCGCGCCGATGCCGCATAAGACATATTCGCGTCGCGTTGCCGTGCGCGCCCTGTATATGGCTCGGAGCCGCATATGAGCAGGTATGTTCACGGCTCCGGGAGAGACGACGCACAACTAAATAATCAGCTGCAAAGCAGGTTCCCCAAAATTCCGGGTTTGAGCACGGCTGGGTTTTCGCCACCCACCGTGCAGCAATACCGTAGTTATCCGTATTTGGTTCGAGAGGGGAACCGTCATGGCTGAAGAATTCGATTTCCATCCGATGTGGGAGAGCCTCGGCATGAATCTTGCCGACCACGACATGCTGCTGGGCGCCGTGGGCCAGATGTACGGCGATATGTTCCTGACGCAGAACAATCGCCCCAAGTCCACGTCCTACCTGGATTTTGTCGCCACCAACATCCACAGCGGCCGTATTAAGGAGATGCTCGACAAGAAGGAGGCCGGCGAGGCCACCAAGATCGTCGGCTCGTTCTGCGTGTACGTGCCCGAGGAGATCGTGCTTGCCTGTGACGGCATTCCCGTGGGCCTGTGCTCGGGTGCCGATTGGGCAACCGATAAGGTCGAGGAGCACCTGCCGCGCAACACCTGCCCGCTTATCAAGAGCTTTGCCGGCTTTAAGCTGGGCGAGGTCTGCCCCTACATTGAGTCGAGTGACCTGGTGGTAGGCGAGAACACCTGCGACGGTAAGAAGAAAGCCTACGAGTTCTTTGCCACGCAAAAGAACATGTACGTCATGGATATTCCCAACGTGCACGACGAGTCGACGCTCGTGACCTGGAAGGCCGAGGTCAAGAAGCTCGCCGCCAAGATCGAGGACGAGTGCGGCGTCAAGATTACGCCCGAGGGCCTGAAGGCTGCCATCCACGCCGTCAATGAGAAGCGCCGCGCCCTGCAGCGCCTCGCTGCGACCCGCGCTGCCGACCCTGCGCCCATCAGCGGTCTCGACAGCCTGCTGACCGTTCAGGCCGCCTTTATGGACGACGCACCGCGTCTGACCGGAGCCATCAACGATATGGCGGCTGAGTGCGAGCAGCGTGTCGAGGCCGGCGAGGGCGTGGCACCCAAGGGGACCAAGCGCATCCTGTACACCGGTACGCCCATGGCCGTGCCCAACTGGAAGCTGTTCAACCTTATCGAGAAGGCCGGCGGCGTTGTGGTAGGCGAGGAGTCCTGCACGGGCTCGCGCTACTACAAGGACCTGGTCGACGAGTCCGGCGAGACGGTCGACGAGATGCTCGATGCCATCGCCGAGCGCTACTTTAGGATCAACTGCGCCGTCTTTACGCCCAACGACCAGCGTATGAAGGACATTGTCCAGATGGCCAAGGACCTGCATGCCGACGGCATCGTCGACGTGGCTCTGCAGTTCTGCACGCTCTACGAGATGGAGTCGTTTGCCGTGGAGAAGGCCGCCGAGGAGGCCGGCATTCCGTTTATGCACATCACGACCGACTACGCCGGCGAGGATGCAGGCCAACTGCAAACCAGGATTGAGGCTTTCTTGGAAACCATTTAGGGCTATCCGGTCCAGCGGCTTCCCCAAGCACCCGATCTTGCCGTTCAAACCATCGCTTGCATACCAAAGTACGCGGCGCTCCTCTTTCACGGCAACCTCGGGCACCTGGGAAAGCCGTTTCCTTGGTTGGTTAAAAGGTTTGTTAAGGAGTTATATGTCGGAAAATATTGAGCAGCCGTTGCCGTCCACGTTTGAGGAGTTCAACGAGCAACGCAAGGCGGCGTTTATTCGCGTCAAGGATTATAAGCAGGCGGGTAATCGCCTGGTCGGTTTTCTGTGCAGCTACACGCCGCTCGAGATTATCGATGCCGCGGGGGCTGCGAGCGTGGCGCTGTGCGGCACGTCCGACGAGGTGATTCCCGAGGCCGAGAAGGTGCTGCCGGCAAACCTGTGCCCGCTCATCAAGTCTACGTATGGTTTTGCCTATTCGCAAAAGTGCCCGTTTACGTACTTTAGCGACATGATCATCGGCGAGACCACCTGCGACGGCAAGAAGAAGATGTACGAGCTACTCAACGAGCTCAAGCGCACGCACATTCTGCATCTTCCGCAGGGTCGCGATCGCGCCTACGAGCGTGAAGGCTGGTACGAGGAGTGCCGCCTGCTCAAGGAGGAGCTCGAGGGCTTCTACGGCATCACGATTACCGACGATGACCTGCGTGCTGCCGTCCGTCGTCGCAACCGCTTGCGTGCGGCTCAGCTCAAGATGTTTGCGCTGCAGGCCAACCAGCCGGCGGCCATGAGCGGCATCGACCTGATGAGCACTATGTTTGCCGGTACGTTCAGCTTTGATATCGAGGCCTATACGCAGCAGCTGGAGCAAAAGGTCGCCAAGCTGCGCGAGGCCTACGACGCGGGCGAGCGCCCGGTTGCGGCGGACGCCAAGCGCATTCTGATCACCGGTTGCCCGGTGGGCGGTGTGATCAACAAGATCGGCCGCACCATCGAGTCCAACGGCGGCGTGGTCGTGTGCATGGACGACTGCTCGGGTGAGCGCACGGCGGCTATGATGATCGACCCGGACGCGCCCGACATTCTGCGCGCCATCGCCGACCGCTACCTGGATATCAACTGCTCGGTCATGACGCCTAACGACGGCCGCATGGAGAACACACTGACCATGTGCGAGAAGTACCATGTCGATGGCGTGGTAGAGAGCGTGCTACAGGCCTGCCACACCTTCAACGTTGAGAGCGCGCGCATGCAGGAGGCCGTCGAGGGTGCGGGTATTCCGTATATGAAGATCGAGACCGACTACAGCAACGGTGACATGGGCCAGATCGAGACGCGCATCGCCGCCTTCGTCGAAACCCTGTAGGACAAATGCGGCAAAGGGATAGTTGCTTTGCCGCATAGAAGGAGGATGCCGTGGTTGGCATTGGTATCGACATAGGCTCGACGGCCGCGAAGGCTGCAGTGGTGGAGACGGACGGCGCCATTGCGTGGACCTGCGTCATGCCGACGGGGTATTCGTCGGTCGATGCGGCCGAGCGCTTGCGCGGCGAGCTCGCTGCAGCCGACTATGACGTGGCTGCCGACGACGTGCGCGTGATCGCGACCGGCTACGGCCGTGTCGCCGTGCCCTATGCGCACAAGGTCGTGACCGAGATCACCTGCCACGGCACCGGTGCCGTGCGCCTGTTTGGCGATCACGGCACGGTGATTGACGTGGGCGGCCAGGACACCAAGGTCATTCAGCTTAAAAGTGGCCGCGTGGCCAAGTTCGCCATGAACGACAAGTGCGCTGCCGGTACGGGGCGCTTTTTGGAGATCATGGCCGACCGTCTGGGTATTTCCCAACAGCAGATGGTCGACCTTGCGCGTTCCGGTGAGCCCACCAAGATCAGCAGCATGTGCACGGTGTTTGCCGAAAGCGAGGTCATCAGCCTGATCGGTCGCGGTGAGCCGCGCGAGAACATTGCACGTGGCGTGATCGACAGCGTGGTCTCGCGCGTGGCGACCGTGGCCGGGCAGGCCGCGGGCGCCCCGTACTACCTGACCGGTGGCCTGTGCGAGAACGCCTTCGTGGTGGAGCGGTTGGGCGAGCTGCTGGGGTCGCCGGTGACCACCTCGCCCCAGGCTCGCTTTGCCGGAGCGATTGGCGCGGCGATTCGCGCACAGGCGCTCAATTAATGCATCCGCCGCAGGCTCGCATTCATGCGTATACTGGGAGAAAATGATTGACCGATGAGAGGAGGTATCGATGGCTGACGATCAGATTAGGCTCACGTCCATGACGGCCGCGAGCGGTTGAGCCGCTAAGTTGGCTCCTGGAGCCCTCGCCCAGGTCCTGGGCGATTTACCCAATGTGCATAACGACAACTTGCTCGTGGGGTTCGATACCTCCGACGATGCGAGCGTCTTCCGCGTAGGGGAGAACCTGGGGCTCGTGCAGTCCATTGACTTCTTCCCACCGATGGTTGACGACCCGTTCCTCTTTGGCCAGATCGCCGCGGCCAACTCGCTGTCGGACATCTACGCCATGGGCGGGCGGCCGAGCCATGCCATGAACCTGCTGTGCATTCCGAGCTGCCTGGGCGTTGAGGTTGCCGGCCAGATTCTGGCGGGCGGCGCCGACAAGTGCGTCGAGGCGGATTGCTCCATCGCGGGCGGCCACACCATCAACGACGACGAGCCCAAGTACGGTCTGTCCGTGAGCGGCTTTGTGCCACTCGACCGTATGCTCGCCAACAGCGGCGCGCACGTGGGCGATGTTCTGCTGCTGACCAAGGCGATCGGCTCGGGCATCATCACCACGGCCATTAAGGGCGAGCTCATCGAGCAGGACGAGGCCGCAGCCATGTTTGACTCGATGCGCACCCTCAACGAGGCTCCGATTCGTCTGGCCGAGGGACTCGAGCTTCACGGCTGCACCGACATTACGGGCTTTGGCCTGATCGGGCATGCGTGCGAGATGGCCGAGGGCTCGGGCGTGCAGATTGAACTTGCGTCGGGGGCGGTGCCGCTCTTTGACCAGGTGCTCGATATGGCGCGTCTGGGCATTATCCCCGCGGGCTCCTACCGCAACCAAGACTTCTTTGGCCCGCGTGTGGCTGCCGACGAAGACTTGGAGCTGGGAATGTTGGATGCACTGTACGATCCGCAGACTTCGGGCGGTTTGCTTATTGCGGCGCCCGCGGCGGATGTGGATGAGCTTGCGCGTCGTCTGCATGCTGAGGGACGCGTTGCCGCTACGATCGGCCGCGTGTGCGAGCCGGTGCCGGGCGGTCCTGCCGTTCGCGTTGTGCATTAAGGAAAACCGTTTATGCGACCGCCTACTGTTCTGGGCGGTCCCTTTTGAAAGGAAAAACTATGTCTACCAAAATTGAAGTCAATGCCATGGGCGATGCCTGCCCGCTGCCCGTCGTCAAGACGCTCAAAGCCCTGAAGCAGCTCGATGGCGAGGGCACAGTCGTGACCTCGGTCGATAACGAGACCGCCGTCAAGAACATCTCCAAGATGGCGCAGGAGAAGGGCTGCACGGCCTTGGTCGAGAAGGTTTCTGACGCCGAGTGGCACGTGACCGTGGCGACCTCTGGCGCCGTTGCCGTGGCCGATCCCGAGCAGGATGGCGCTGCCTTCTGTGATGCCAGCGCCGGCAAGGGCAAGCTCGTCATTTCCGTCTACACCGACTGCATGGGCCGTGGCGACGACGAGCTGGGCCACAAGCTCATGAAGGCGTTTATCTTTGCCGTGACGCAGCAGGAGGAACTGCCCGCGACCATGCTGTTCTACAACGGCGGTGCCAAGCTCACCGTCGAGGGTTCGCCGGTGCTCGACGACCTGAAGGGCCTGGCGGAGCAGGGTGTCGAGATTCTCACCTGCGGCACCTGCCTCGACCACTATGGCATTAAAGACCAGCTTGCGGTGGGCGAGGTCACCAACATGTACGTGATCGTGGAGAAGATGGAGCAGGCCGTGCGCGTCGTGCGCCCGTAGCGTATTGGTTGGAGTTGCCATGAGGGAGAAGCGCCCGGCGCTTGTCATCACGTTTCCTACCACGGCGGCCGCCATGGGTTGTGAATCCCTGTGCATCGAGCGCGGGCTTCCCGGGCGGACGATTCCCGTGCCCGGGGAGGTCGCTGCCGGCTGCGGTTTGGCGTGGAAGGCGTTGCCTGCCGATGAGGAACTGCTGCGCGGCGAACTCGCCGCGGCGGGCGTTCCCACCGAGGGCTTTACGGTGATCGACATGTGGGAGGTCGTGCGATGATCTACCTGGATAACGCGGCGACGACCATGCACAAGCCGCAGGCGGTCATCGATGCCGTGACGCAAGCGATGTGCTCGCTCGGCAATGCCGGGCGCGGCGCCACGTCGGGTGCCCTCGACGCCGCTCGTACCATTCACGGTTGCCGTGCCAAGCTCGCGCGCCTTTTGGGTTGCCCGAGGGCGGACCATGTGTGCTTTACGCCCAACTCTACGGCGGCGCTCAACACCGCCATCTGTGGCGTGGTGCGCCCCGGCGACCGCGTGGTCACCACGGTGCTCGAGCATAACTCCGTGCTGCGTCCGCTCAACCGCCTGGCAGCGGAGCGGGGTGTGACCGTTGAGCATGCGAGCTGTGACGCAAACGGTGTGCTCGACTACGACGAGCTCGAGCGGCTAGTCACGCCCGGTACGAGTGCCGTGGTTGTGACGCACGCCTCCAACGTGACCGGCAACGCTGTCGACATTGTGCGTGTGGCGGCCATCGCCCATGCGGCCGGTGCGCTGGTGATCGTCGATGCCTCGCAGTCTGCCGGTACGGCGCGTGTCGATATGCAGGCCATGGGCCTCGACATAGTGTGCTTTACCGGCCACAAGGGGCTCATGGGTCCGCAGGGGACCGGCGGCCTGGCCGTGGCGGAGGGCATTGACGTGGCTCCGTGGGCCATGGGCGGCACGGGCGTGCACAGCTTCGATGCGCTGCAGCCGCTTGAGTGGCCCACGCGCCTTGAGGCGGGCACGCTCAACGGCCACGGCATCGCGGGCCTTTCTGCCGGCCTCGACTTTATCGAGGCCCAGGGTGGGGTCGAGGCGATTGCTGCCCACGAGCGTGCGCTCGCTGATCGCTTCCTTGCCGGTGTGCGCAAGATTCCGGGGATTAAGCTCTACGGTGCCTTTGACCAGCAGGCGCGCTCTGCGATTGTGTCGCTCAACGTAGCCGATATCGACTCTGCCGAGATTTCGGACGCGCTCATGCAAGGGTGGGGGATTGCGACGCGCCCCGGTGCCCATTGCGCTCCGCTCATGCACCGCGCGCTGGGGACCGAGCGCCAGGGCGTCGTCCGCTTCTCGTTTGGGTATTTCAACACGGACGAGGAAGTCGACACCGCGATTGACGCTTTGCGCGATTTAGCCTGCTAGAGCGTATATACTTGCGGGACGGGTCTTTTGCCCGTCCCGTTTTTGTTTCGACCCGAAAGGTGTGTCTATGGCCTCATCCGCCTCGCGTGGTCTGCGCTCCGACCATGTCGTTACCGTCGGCATCGCCCTGTTCTCGATGCTCTTTGGCGCCGGCAACCTCATTATTCCGCCGCTGCTGGCGCTGCAGGCTGGTTCTGCCACGCCGGTCGCCATGCTCGGCTTTCTCATCGCCGCCATCGGCCTGCCCGTCATGGGCTTTATTGCCGTGGCGCTTGCCGGAACGGCGCGCGAGCTTGCCGGCCGCGTGCACCCCAAGTTTGGCGAGTTCTTTGTTGCGGCAGTATATCTGGCAATCGGTCCGTGCCTTGCCATTCCGCGTACGAGTTCCACGGCGTTTGAGATGCTGGTGCCGCTACTGCCCGAGGGCGTTTCACTCGGCACGGCTCGCCTGGTGTTTGCCGTTGGCTTCTTTGTCGTCGCGTTTGCGCTCACGCTGCGTCCGGGCGTTATCACGCGCGTACTCGGGCGCATTACGGGTCCCGCGCTCATTGCGCTCATCGTGCTGGTCGTGGGTGCCGCCGTGATCTCGCCGCTGGGACCGGCTGCCGCCCCGCAAGCTCCCTATGATGCCGGTGCTGCCGTGCAGGGCTTCTTGACCGGCTACCAGACCATGGACCTGCTTGCGTCGCTCGCCTTCGGCATCATCATCGCCGAGACCATCCACGAGTTGGGTGTTACCAATGACAAACGCGTGGCCTTCGAGATTTCGCGTTCCGGTGTGATCGCCGGCGTGCTCATGGCCATCATCTACTGCGGCCTAGCGCTTGCCGGTATGCAGCTCGGCACCGTGATGCCCGACGCCACCAACGGCGCTGCAATTCTTGCTCGTTCGGCCTCCATGCACTTTGGCCTTGCCGGCACGGTTGTGGTATTTGCGATTTTCTTCCTCGCCTGCATGAACGTGTGCATCGGCCTCATCAGCTGCTGCTCGCGTTACTTCTGCGAGACGTATGTGATCGAGGGGGGAGCGGAGGCCTCCGAGGAGGCCATGCGCCGCTCCTTCGCGATTCTCGCCTTTGTGTTCGCGGCGTTTTCGTGCGTACTCTCCAACGTGGGCCTCGACGTGATCCTTATGTTCTCGGTGCCCATGCTCAACGCCTTGTATCCCGTTGCCATCGTGCTGGTGCTTATGGGCCTGGTGCACGGTTTTTGCGACGCGCATCCGCAGGTGTGGGTTTGGGTCGGCGGCGTTGTCGCGGTGCAGAGCGTGATTACCTCGGTTCGAGACGCGTTCTTTGCGGGTGCGTGGCTGCCGTTCTATGCGCTGCCGCTGGCGGACATTGGAGCCGCGTGGGCGCCGGTTGCCGTGGTGGCGTTTGTGATCGGTCTGCTCCACAGCAAGTTTGTCGCACATTCGAGGAGCTAGGGTTTCTGCGCTTGCACAGGCGGGGAGTCTCCCCTATAATTTCCTTCGCTTTGGGACACGCAAGGTTTAGACCTTAGCTGCTCAACACCTTCGGGACGTGGCGCAGTTTGGTAGCGCGCCTGCTTTGGGAGCAGGATGTCGCAGGTTCAAATCCTGTCGTCCCGACCATATCTTGCGGGCGTAGTTCAATGGTAGAACCCCAGCCTTCCAAGCTGATGACGCGGGTTCGATTCCCGTCGCCCGCTCCATAAGATAGCTTAACGGCTCTGATTCCCTTTGGGATCAGAGCCGTTTTCGTAAACGTGCCGGGGACCCCACATCCCCACCTAAGTTGCGGTGAAATACGGACTGTTTTTCGGCTTTTATGGCCCATGTAGTCCGTATTTCACCGCAACTATTTGTAAGGTTGGATTTTGATGCCGTTGGGAGGGTCGTAGCGACCGTCTACCGAGAGTGGAAATATTTTTTGAAGCTCTGACCTGCGGCGTCAAGCTTTTGGTCAGCTTTTGGCAAGGCCTGCGAACGGAAGCATGCGATAGCGTAATGGTATTCTCTCCGCCGTGATGGTTATGGGGTTGGCCATGCTCGATAAAGGCAAACATTTTCCGCAGTCATATGCAAGGATGCTATTCTCGGCCGTTGGAATTCATCAAGATGGACAGCTGCTTATAACAATTGATCCTTGGGATGAACGCCGCGCGCGTGAGCTTATGCAGGAAGAGCTCATGCTTCGTCTTTACAACCACGTGTATGCGGATCCGGTCTATTGGAATAATCTTGGGGTTGAAGATCGTATCTTTCAGCTGGCATCCGCTATTGCGGTCGTTGAACCGGATGCTGTGTTCTGCGGAGCGACAGCAGCGCTGCTCTACGGCATCGGCTCGGCGTATACGCTTCTGGATAAAGTGCAAGTGCTGCTGCCACGGTCTACAAGGCGTGATACGTATGAGTTCGTTGAATACAAGCGCTGGCGCCCGGGCGAAGTGTGGCGGCTTGGTCTGTTTACACTGACGGATCCGTGTCGAACGGTTGTTGATATCGCGCGATCGAGCGCCTTTCGCTATGCGCTGGGCTATGTTGATGGCTTGGCCCGTGAGTACGATGTCGAGCGCGAAGAGCTGCGAGCATATGCGCAGGCAAATTGTCGAGGGCTGCATGGCATCGCGCGTGCTTTTGACGTTTTTGATTATATGGATGGCAGGTCAGGCAATGGCGGTGAGTCTGAGGCGAGAGCAGCGATGATTCTCGCTGGGGTTGCCGCGCCCGAGCTTCAAGTTGAGATAACGCGGCCGGGAAACGCTGGCTATTATCTAGCAGATTATGGCTGGCAGATGCCAGACGGCTCATGGACGCTGGCAGAGCTGCATGGGCTGGGCAAGTTTGAAGACGAGGCTCAAAATAATGCAGAGCGGGCGGCGGCAAAAACGTATCGAGCGGCCCTCATGCGCGACGCGAACCTTCGCGCCATGGGCCACAACATCATTCATTTCAAACTCTCGGACACCTACGACGTAGAATCGTTCGGTGCCATGATGCGCGGTTACGGCATTCCGACAACAAAACCCTACGCCGAATCCCGATAGAGAAATCGTTCGCGGTCCACCTTCAATAAGTTGCGGTGAAATACGGACTGTTGAGGCCTTTAAAGGCATGAAACAGTCCGTATTTC
>DXMG01000015.1 GCA_019414325.1 Collinsella sp.
GCAAGGCGGGGCCGAGGCCGCCTCGATCAATTTGCGAAAGAATCTTGACGGTACCCATTCGGCATAGCGTCTCCTTTATAGAAAGTACCTCGATAAGTATATGCGCCCACCGGTTGGGGCGGGCGCATAGGACGGTTTCTTTCGGAACTGTTAGATTGGTCGCAGCGGTTCCACGTTGTAGGAATGCGCTCGTTGCACTACGAGTGGACAACCACGCACAGGCCGACTTTGATGCAGTCGTGAAGTGCCTTGGCGTCTGCCAGGCGCAGGTTGATGCAGCCGTGGCTGCCGCACCATTTGTACGACTCGGCGTTATCGAAGCTCTTGTCGTTTTGCCAGGTGGCATCATGGAAGCCGATCATGTTGCCCTCAAACGGCATCCAGTAGCTCACCGGACTCTCGTATTTGGGCTTGCCGGTCTCGGGGTCCTTGGCTCCGATCAGGGTGCTGCCGCCGTCGTTGCTGTTGATCTGCCAGACGCCCTCGGGCGTGGCGTCCTCGCCCGGCTTGCCCGAGATAAAGTTGGCCTCCCAAACGATATTTCCGCTCTCGTTATAGTAGCGCGCGTGCTGTTCGGACAAGTCGACGTCGATATATGCCTTCCAGTCGGGCTCTCCCTTTGCGGTAAAGGTGTCGGCCTTCTGGGAGTACTTGATCTCGATCTCGCCGGTCTGCTTGTTGTTAATGGCGTCCTCGACCTGCTTGGCGAGCGAGCTGCTGTCGATGGACCAACCAAAGTCACCGCCTTCGACGGCGCACTGCTTGCCATCGGCGCGCGTCCACCAGCGAGTGGAGCCCACGGTATTAAAGCCGTTGGCGAGCTCGGCTGCCCAGCTGCTGATCTGCGACGTATCGAGCGTGGGATTGGCCGGATCGGCAAAGCTGATCCACTGCAACACGGAGCTGCCATCAACCTTGCCGGCATCCTCGCCGTTGAGCTTGAGGGTCACGTTGACGCCCAGGAAGTTGTTGGCGGCATCGCATGCGGCCTGAATCTGATCATCGGTCAGCGTTCCATTGAGCGGCTCATAGGCATCGTTGCCGAGCTTGGAAAGATCTACGGTCTCGGCCAGCGAGGCAAGCTCGAGCTCGGCATACTTAATGACATGCTCGCGGTTGAGTTTTTCGTTGGAGCGCGCCTTCTCGACGGTAAACTTGCCGGCCTGCTCGTCATAGGAGCTATTGGCCTCGAACGTGCCCGAACGCCCCTCGTTAAACTCGTCGATGGCGGCGCCCAGATCCTTCTCAAACTTCTTTTGGTCAAAGGTATCGGAGAGCATGGACAGGTCGACGTCTTGATCAAGATCGACTTCGTTGGAGGTAGCGGTTGTTTTGGCCTTGCCGCTTAAGGATTCCACAAGGCGGACCGGCCATACAAAGGCTTCGTTGTGGCTGATAATCTCTTTTGCGGCAGCTTCGCCATCGACGATGGGCTCATCGGACTCGGGCTGATAGGTCCAGCTAAAGTCATCGCCTGTCACGGTGAGCTTATAGTGCTTCCATGCCGAATTGACCTTGGTAGCGGCAGACGAAGCGTTGGAGAACGAGACGTCGACGCCGGCGATGGTGGTGTTGGGGTAGGCTAGCTGCGAAAACGCTACGATTCCTACGATATAGACAATGACGATAAGACCCAAGACGACAAAGAGCGTCGTCTTTTTGCCCGACCTATTGTTGCCGGCGGACTTGCGCGCGGGGCCGCGATCGCCTCGGGCGTGCGTGGGGGGCTGCTTGGGCGCATTGCCGTTTGCCTGGCGCTGCTGTCGCTGTTGGTTTGGGCGTTGGGAAGCGTTTGCCGCACCACGCTGCTGACCGTGGCTCGGCGCGATAGGACGCGGTGACTGAACGCCGCCGGTGTGCCTGCTCGGCTGCTGCGGATCGGGAATCAGTTGAGTTCGATCGTTTTGCGACATCGTATGCATATCCTTCGATTTTCGCCTTGCGGTTCATCGTGTTTTTACTGGGCTTGCATTATAGCGATTGCCCTGCTGTTTGTGGTACGGAAACGGTGGCATTCAAAAGAGGTGGGACATTTGTCCCACCTTTGAGTCGTTCTTTGTCGCTATCCGCACACACCGCATTTTGCACAGGCCGAAAGTGCGGCCGGAGCCTGCGCGATGCCGCCCTTTGCCGTCTCGCGCAGCGTGGCCGGCAACGCGTGACCCACCGAGAGCATGACATGTGCCATCTGGTCAAACGGCACCAAGCTCTTAATGCCTGCGAGGGCGAGTTGTGCAGAGCTAAAGGCCGCTGCCACGCCGATGGCGTTGCGGTTTTGGCAGGGCACCTCCACGAGGCCACCGACGGGGTCGCAAACGAGACCCAGCAGATTACTCAGCGCGATGGAACTGGCGTCGAGCGCCTGCTCGGGCGTGCCGCCGAGCATCTGCACCAGCGCGGCGCCTGCCATGGCGGCGGCGCTTCCCACCTCAGCCTGGCAGCCGCCCTCGGCGCCGGCAACGCAGGCGCTTGTGGTGAGGTTGAGGCCGATGGCGGCTGCGCAGTAGAGCGCATCCATGACCTGCTCGTCGTCGAGCTGCAGGTGATCGGCGAGCGCCAGCACGCAGCCGGGCACGACACCCGCGGAGCCTGCCGTGGGGGCGGCGACGATCACTCCCATCGTGGCGGAGCGCTCGAGCACGGCCATCGCTCGGGCCACGGCGTCGGTTTGAACGGTGCCCATCAGGTTCGTGCTCAAATCGTTGCGGCCGGTGGCATCGACGAGTTTAGCCTCGCCGCCGATAAGCCCGCCGAGCGATCGCTGCGGATTGACGATGGGGGTCGTGGTCTCCTCGCGCATGACGTCAAGCACGCGGCGCATGGCGGCGACGGCGTGGGTCTCGCCGGTCAGACGCGCCTCGCGCACGGCCATAACGGCGCCGATATTCAGGCCGAGCTCGGCGCACGCATCGAGCAGCTGCTCGCCGTCGTCGAAGATCTCCTTTGCCGAGACGCCGGGGGAGAGCGACGAGGCAGAACCGGGGAGCTCGATAAAGGTCGCGTAATCGACATTGTCGAGCTTGCGTAGCATGGGGATAACGGTGTCGTCGGGCGCGCCGTCGGTTTCAAAGACGGAGTAGGCCTGGCCGCCCACTTCGGTGCGGTAGGTGCGGCAGAAGGCGATGTTCACGTGGGCGTAGGCGAGCAGGTTGGTGAGCGCGGCGAGCACGCCGGGGACGTCGTAGTGCGCCACGAAGAGCGTGGAATACATGCCCGAGATGTCGACGCCGACGCCGTTAATGCGGCTGATGCGCATCTTGCCGCCGCCCAGGCTCTCACCGCGGACCTGTGCCGTGGCGCCCGTGTCGTCGACCATGTCGATGTCGACGGTGTTGGGGTGGATGGAGGCGTCGTCGCCCTTGATGTCAAAGTGATATTCGAGGCCCTGCTCGTGCGCGAGGTCGAAGGCCTGCTTGATGTTCTCGTCATCGGTGTCGAGACCCAGGATGCCCGCGACGAGCGCACGGTCGGTGCCGTGGCCGCGGTAGGTGTGGGCGAAGGAGTTCCACAGGCCAAAGGTGACTTTGGTGATGCGGCCTTCCAGCAGGCTGGCGGCAACTTGGGCGCACCGCAGGGCGCCGGCGGTGTGCGATGAGCTGGGGCCGACCATGACGGGGCCCAAGATCTCGAATGCCGAGGTCGTAGCTAGTGTTTGCGGCTTGCCTGCCATGGGTGCTCCTTTGCCTTATCTCGTCGTCCCGAGGGGCGGGGCATAAGGTCGCCTGTTCGGACAGTCCTGCTCGCACGGAGAGCACATTAAGTGCTCTCCGGCTCGTGCGGAACTCGCGATCGACCTTATGCCCCGCCCCTCGGGACTAAGGATACATGGTAGAGGCGCGTGTGCTCCAAAATTCATTGGCTGGTGACCTATTCCATGTCCCGCAGTGGCTCATCTTCACCACCGGTTAAATAAAAAAGAAGTACCGGTTGGGACCGGTACTTCTTATGAAAGTGCATATGTTGTTGTGACCTTAGCGGTTCTTAATTACAGGTCGCAGGCTGCTTTGAGTTCTTCGACTCGATCGGTTTTCTCCCAGGTGAAGTCGGCGTCTTCTCGACCGAAGTGACCGTAGGCTGCCGTCTTTTCGTAGATGGGGCGACGCAGGTCCAGGTCGCGGATGATTGCGCCCGGGCGCAGGTCGAAGGTCTTCTCTACGGCCTCGACGATCTTGTCCTCGGCAACATGCGCGGTACCGAAGGTGTCGACCATGATTGAGAGGGGCTTGGAAACGCCGATGGCGTAGGCAAGCTCGACTTCGCATCGGTCGGCCAGACCGGCGGCGACCACGTTCTTGGCGACCCAACGCGCGGCATACGCGGCGGAGCGGTCGACCTTGGTGCAGTCCTTGCCGCTAAAGGCACCGCCGCCGTGACGGCCGTAGCCACCGTAGGTGTCGACGATGATCTTACGGCCGGTGAGGCCCGTGTCGCCCATGGGGCCGCCCACGACAAAGCGACCGGTGGGGTTCACGTAGATGTCCGCGTTGTCCCACGGCATGTTCTCAGCGGCCATGACCGGGGTGATGACGTGCTCGATGAGGTCGGCCTTGATCTTGCCCATGTCCTCGATCTCAGCGGCGTGCTGCGTGGAGATGACGATGGTCGTGACCTCGACGGGCTTGCCTTCCTCGTAGCGCACGGTGACCTGGGTCTTGCCGTCGGGACGCAGATAGGCGAGGGTACCGTCGTGACGCACGGCGGCCAGGCGCTCGGCCAGGCGGCTTGCCAGGTAGTGTGGCATGGGCATGAGGGTCTTGGTCTCGTTGGAGGCATAACCGAACATCATGCCCTGGTCGCCGGCGCCGATCAGGTCGATTGGGTCAGTGGTAGCGCCGGTCTGGGTCTCGAAGGATTCGTCGACGCCCTGGGCGATATCGGGGGACTGCTCGTGGATAAGGCTCATGACGCCGCAGGTATCGCAGTCAAAACCGAACTTTGCGCGGTTGTAGCCAATGCGGCGGATAACGCCACGGGCGATCTCCTGCACGTCGACGTAGGCCTGAGTGCGGATCTCGCCGGCGACGATGACGGTGCCGGTGGTCACGAGGGTCTCGCAGGCGCAGCGGACGTTCTCCACGTTGGCGGGCACGCCGTTGGGGGCGATGTAGCCCTGCTCCTGCAGCTCTATTTCTTTGGCGAGGATTGCGTCGAGGACGGCGTCGCTGATCTGGTCGGCGATCTTATCGGGATGACCTTCGGTCACCGACTCCGACGTAAAAACAAAGGACCCGTGTTGGGATGGGATGGAACGAAGTTCTTCTGACATGATTGTCCTTTCAAAAACGTGTCCCGGCGACCGTTACCATTCCGCCGAGCTCTCTATGCAAGGGCACATCATAGCGCGTAAATCAAACATTCACACCCTTTCCGCACCTACTCATTGGGGACAGACTTAAATGACCAGCCTTACCTAAGTGCCGACAGGTTGCCCAAAGACTGGTCATTTAAGTCTGTCCCCAATGAGTAGGTCGGTGCCCTTTGTGCGGAGGTTGCTTTGATGCTTTATACTGGTGCGGTTAGACATCCATCCTGCAATCGAGGAGATTTCCATGGCATCAGACGTTCGCGTCCGCTTTGCACCCTCACCGACGGGCAAGCTGCACATTGGCGGCGCCCGCACCGCTATCTATAACTGGGCTTTTGCCCGCGCAAACGGCGGCACGTTCATCCTGCGCATCGACGACACTGACCCCACCCGCTCCACCGACGAGAACACGCAGATCATCCTGCGCGCCATGCGTTGGCTGGGCCTTGACTGGGACGAGGGTCCCGAGGTGGGCGGCGACTTTGGTCCCTACGCCCAGACCGAGCGCCTGGACCTGTACAAACAGGCCGCCCAGAAGCTTTGGGACGAGGGCAAGGCATATCCCTGCTTCTGCACCAAGGAGCAGCTCGACGCCGACCGTAAGGCCGCGCAGGAGCGCAAGGATCCCTTCCAGGGCTATCAGCGCCGTTGCCGCGATCTTGATCCCGAGGAGGCCCGCCGCCGCATCGAGGCCGGCGAGTCCTATGTCCTGCGCATCAAGGTGCCCGAGGACCGCGGAGACGTCGTCATCCACGACGCCGTCCACGGCGAGGTGACCTTCGACGCCAAGGAGCTCGACGACTTTGTCATCTTCCGCTCCGACGGCACGCCCACGTACAACTTCGCGACCGTCGTCGACGACGCCATGATGAAGATCACCCATGTCATCCGCGGCGACGACCACCTGTCCAACACCCCGCGTCAGGTCATGGTCTATGAGGCTCTCGGCGCGCCCGTGCCCACGTTCGCCCACATCTCCATGATCCTGGGCGCCGACGGCAAGAAGCTCTCCAAGCGCCACGGCGCCACCTCGGTGGAGGAATACCGCGACGCCGGTTACCTGTCCGATGCCTTCGTCAACTATCTGGCGCTGCTCGGCTGGTCGCTCGACGGTGAGACCACGATCATCCCGCGCGATGTCCTGGCCAGCAAGTTCTCGCTCGACCGCATCTCCAAGAACCCGGCGACCTTCGACCCCAAGAAGCTCGACTGGGTCAATGCCGAGTACATCAACGGCATGTCCGATGCTCAGTTTGCCGACGAGATCATGGTCCCCGAGCTGCACGAGGCGGGTCTCATCGAGGGTAATGTTGAGTACGGCGAGGATTGGATCGACGCGCTTGCCGCCATTGTCAAGCCGCGCACCAAGATGCCGGCCGACGCCGTGACCGTCGCCGCCCCCATCTTTGCCACGGCTGAGACGCTCGAGTATGACGAGAAGTCCGTCAACAAGGGCCTGGCCAAGGAGGGCATGGGTGCCATTCTGGACGCCGCCAAGGCCGCACTCGAGGGTGTGGACGAGTGGACGGCCGCCAACATCGACGCTGCGCTTGAGCCGCTGCCTGAGCAGATGGACCTCAAGAAGCGCGTGGTGTTCCAGGCTGTGCGCGTCGCCGTCTGCGGCAACATGGTGAGCCCTCCGCTGGGCGAGACCATGGCGCTCGTCGGTCGCGACGACTGCCTGGCGCGCATCGACCGCGCCCGCACGATGGCGCTGTAATCGCTGCGCAAACGTATGTATCCGAGCCCCGTTCACCTCGAGCGGGGCTCTTGTTTCTGTAGACGTATGGGATAGGAGGTGCTGGGACCATGGCCGAGCAACTGTCGCTGTTTGGTTCGCCAGAACCGGAGGAAGCTCCGAAGTCCGCGGCTCCTACCGCCGCCCCGGCGCAGTCCGAGCCCGCACCCGAACCCGTCGCCGCCTATGCGAGCGTGGTCCTCGACATCCCGACCCGTGCGCTGTCCGAGCCATTCGCCTACGGCATCCCCCGGTCCCTTGCCAACGAGGCGCAGATCGGATCCACGGTCCTGGTCCACTTTGGTAACCGTGCGGCCGCGGGCTACATCGTCGACATTGCGCCCGAGCTGGCCGACCTGCAAGGTAACGACGCTCTCGATCCCGCGCGCATTAAAGTCATCGAGGCTATCCTCAGCAAGCCGCTTTTTACCGCCGAGGCTGCCCGTATCGCACGCTGGATGAGCCGCGAGTACGTCGCAACGCTTTCCGAGTGCCTGCGTCTGTTCTTGCCCCCGGGTGGAAGTCCGCGCGTGGTCAAGGGCGGCGACGGCGCGTGGACGGTTGAACGTTCCGCCGTCAAGCCAATCCAAAACCGCTGGGTCATGCTCACGCCCGAGGGTTTCGACTATACGCCGCCCAAGACTGCCGTTCGCCAGCGTCAGCTCATCGAGGCGCTCCAGTGCGGACCGGTCACGACGCGCGACCTCAACCTGCTCTATAACAGCATGTCGGCGACCATCAAGGCGCTCGAAAAACGCGGTGTCGTGGTGGTGGAGGAGCGCCGCGCCTGGCGTGGCTGCAGCGAGCAGACCACGCTGTCCTCGGCAAGCGGCAAGGCGCCGGTCGCACTTACCAACGGCCAGCAGCAGGCACTCGCGCAGATTGAGCGCGCCCGTCTGGACGCTCATGGCGACGTGGTACTCGTTGATGGCGTCACCGGCTCCGGCAAAACCGAGGTTTACCTCTCCGCCATCGAGCGCGTGCTGGCGGCCGGCCGTTCGGCCTGCGTGCTGGTGCCCGAGATCTCGCTGACGGCTCAGACCGTCGGCCGCTTCCGCTCTCGTTTTGGCGAGACGGTCGCGGTCTTCCACTCGCGTCTTTCGGCCGGCGAGCGTCTGGACCAGTGGGACATGGTCGCCAGCGGTGCCGCGCGCGTGGTCGTGGGCGCCCGCTCGGCGCTCTTTTGCCCGCTCAGCGACTTGGGTCTCATTATCATCGACGAGGAGCACGAGACCAGCTACAAGCAGGGCTCCAGTCCGCGCTACCACGCACGCGAGGTGGCGGCAGAGATGGCGCGCCGCTACCGCTGCCCGCTCGTGTTGGGTTCCGCCACGCCTTCTGCCGAGGCCCTCGACCGCTGCCGCCGTGGCACATATAACGGTGCCACCTGGACGCGCGTCGAGATGCCCGAGCGTCCGGGACACGCCGTGCTGCCTACGGTCCGCATCGCCGACCTGCGCCGCGAGTTCTCGCACGGCAGCCGCTCCATGTTCTCAAAACCGCTGATGGAGGGCCTGGAGCGTGTGGTCGAGCGCCGCGAGAAGGCCGTGCTGCTGCATAACCGCCGTGGCTTTGCGCCGTTCCTGATGTGCCGCGAGTGCGGCTGTGTCCCCACCTGCAACCACTGCTCCACCGCGCTTACGTATCATGAGCGCACGCACACGCTGCAGTGTCACACATGCGGTTCGTCTTGGCGCGTGCAGCCGTATCCCGCGCCCACGAGCCGTTGCCCCAAATGTGGTAGTCGCTACCTGGCAAAAATGGGCCTGGGCACTCAGCAGATCGAGGACGCACTGCACCAGATGATTCCCGAGGATGTCGCCATCATTCGCATGGATGCCGATTCCACGCGCGGCAAGGATGCGCACAAAAAACTGCTCGAGCAGTTCGATGCGGCCGATTGCGCCGTGTTGCTGGGCACCCAAATGATCGCAAAAGGCCTCGACTTTCCCGAGGTCACACTCGTGGGCGTGGTCAATGCCGACTTTGCCCTCAAGCTGCCTGATTTTCGTGCAGGGGAGCGCGCCTACGACCTACTCGAGCAGGTCGCCGGCCGCGCCGGTCGCGGCGATCGCCCCGGCGAGGTGATCATCCAGACCTACCTGCCCGAGGATCCGGTCATCCGCGCCGTCGCTGAGCACGACCGTTCGATCTTTACCGACTACGACCTGGATCAGCGCCGCGACGCGCTGTACCCGCCGTTTATTCGCCTGGTCAACATTTTGGTGTGGTCGGCGAACCGAGACGACGCGCACGACTACATCGGGCGCATTGCAAAGCTTCTTAAGCGCCGCTGGCATGCCGCCGCGCCAGACTTTTTGCGGGCGGGCAGCGCGGTGCCGCAGGTGCTGGGCCCGGCTTCGTGTGTAATCGAGAGAGCCAAGGACCGTTACCGCTTCCATCTGCTTGTGAAGTCGCCCGTGGGGTACCATGTCTCTGATGATATCGACGCCTGCCTCAAAGAGGCGGGCTCCATGCGCGGCGTGAGCGTGAGCGTTGACGTCGATGCCTATGATTTGATGTAACAACCCGAAAGGATGGCCATGGAAGCCAACGGAATCGTACTGTCGCCCGACCCTCGTCTGCGCCAGGAGTGCGCCGTCATCGAGGAGATCACCCCGGCGATTGAGGCGCTTGCCGAGAAGATGAAGAAGATGATGTTCGACAACGGCGGTTGCGGCCTGGCCGCCCCGCAGATCGGTGAGCTCATTCAGCTCGTCACCATCGACTGCGACTACAGCGACAAGAACGATTACGACCCGTACGTGCTCATCAACCCCGTCATTGTCGAGCAGAGTGACCATTTGGTGCCGTTTAGCGAGGGCTGCCTTTCCATCCCCGGCATTAGCTGCGAGATCGAGCGTCCCGATCACGTTGTCGTCGAGGCGTATGACCTGGATGCCAACCTGATTCGCTATGAGGCCACAGGCGACCTGTTCTGCGTGTGCCTGCAGCACGAGATCGATCACCTGCACGGCAATACCATGTTCGAGCGACTCAAGCCGATGCAGAGGATCAAGGCAGTCAAGGAGTACCAGGACGCCCTAGCCCGCGGCGCTCGACCGGGCGAGACGGAGTAGGTTTGTCCGTCCCCGGGGCGCCCGCCTATATCATCCCGTGCTCAAACATTCTCGCTGCGCTGCGAAACTGCGCGCGGGACGATATAGGCGGGCGCCCCGGGGACTACGTTGACGCTGCTTGTCTCGCCCGGGTGCCGTCGGGCCAGGGATGGGCGTCTTCACTGATAATTGCTTTGTTGGAAGAGCTGCTTTTATTGCGGCTCTTTCTTTGGTTTTGGGTATATTTGTTCTTGTTGAATTGTTATTGCGGATGGGCTGGGTACTTGGCTTTCCGCTGTTGTTTGTAGCCGTCTCGGCTTTGGTTGAGGGGAGACGTTCTTTATGCGTATTGTGTTTATGGGTACGCCTGATTTTGCTGTGCCTTCGCTGACTTCGCTTGTTGAGGCTGGGAACGATATTGCGCTTGTTATTACGCGTCCCGATGCTGTTCGTGGGCGTGGTAAGAAGCTGGAGCCGTCTCCTGTTAAGGCCAAGGCGCTTGAGCTTGGCCTGCCGGTTGTTGAGGCTAATCGTATGACGCCTGAGGTTGTTGAGGCGCTCCAGGCTGTGCAGGCTGATATTTTCTGTGTGGCTGCTTATGGCTGCATTTTGCCTGATGAGGTGCTGCATATGGCGCCGCTCGGTATCGTGAACGTTCATGCGTCCTTGCTGCCTCGTTGGCGTGGCGCTGCTCCCATTCAGCGTGCCATTCTTGCTGGTGATGAGGTTGCTGGCGTTTCCATTATGCGCATTGGACATGGCGTGGATACGGGCGCTTATTGTGCCCAGGCCTCTACGTCGGTTGCCGGTAAGCATGCCGATGCGCTCGCGATGGAGCTTGGTGAGCTTGGCGGTAAGTTGCTTGCCGATACGCTTCCCTCGCTTGCCGATGGCTCGGCTGTTTGGACTGAGCAGGATGAGTCGCTCGTCACTCATGCTGCCAAGATTTCCAAGCAGGAGATGCGTCTGGATCCGCAGATGGCGGCTCTCGATTGCGTGCGTCATGTGCTCGCTTCGTCCGACACCGCGCCCGCTCGTTGTGTGATCGCTGACAAGACGGTTCGCGTGCTCGATGCCGCGCCGGCTGATGTGTCGCTTGGCGAGGGTACTGTTGCCGTCAAGAGCAAGCGTGTTTACCTGGGCCTTTCCGATGGCGCGGTTGAACTGCTTGAGGTTAAGCCCGATGGCAAGCGTGCCATGACTGCTTCTGCCTGGGCTGCCGGCCTGCAGGGTGCCGATCTGACGTGGGGTGTTTTGTCATGAGCAAGCTTTCTCCCGCGCGCAAGCTTGCGCTCGATGTGTTGATGGAGGCCGATCGCCGCGGTATGTATGCGCGCGACGTGCTCTCGTCCCGCGCTTCCGCCAAGGCCATTGACCAGCGCGATTCCGCTTTTGCCGCTCGTTTGGCGCTCGGTGTTGCCGCCACGCAGGGTATTTTGGATGAGTTGCTCGATCAGTTTTTGGATAAGCCCAAAAAGGTCGCGCCGCGCGTTCGCATGGCGCTTCGCATCTCGGCCTTCGAGATGCTCTATCTGCATACGCCGGGCCGCGTTGCCGTGAGCCAGGGTGTTGAGCTGGTGCGCAGCGGTGCTAAGTCTGCCGCGGGCCTGGCTAACGCGGTGCTGCACAAGGTTGCGGACAACGTGGAGGATTTTGCCACGGCATCTGACGTGGATGAGTCCGAGCGCCGTTTGGTTCGCCTTTCGCGTTTGATGGGTCTTCCTCGTTGGCTGTGCGCTCGTATTATGGCCTCGTTCGATACGCCCGAGGGCGCGCTCAACTTTGCCGGTAATCTGGCCCCCGCGCCGCTTGCACTGCACGAGAATGCGTTTGCGACCAAGGCCGACCCGTATATCTCGCAGCTCGTTGCGCCTGTCTTCCCGGGCTGCCATGCTCCGGTCGATGCGCAGGTCACGGTTGCATCGGGCGTGTTTGAGCGTGCTGCCGCGGTTGCCTCGGACCTCAACGCTCAGCTTATCGCTACTGCCGCTACACGTCCCGGTCGTTGCCTGGAGATTGGAGCCGGTCGCGGCACCAAGACCTATGTGATGATGTGCCAGGCCAAGCGTGCCGGGTACGAGCGTCAGCATACCGCGCTCGATCTGCACGATCGCAAGTGCGATCAGAATCTCGCACGCCTGCATAAGGCGGGTATAACGGGTGTTCGTACGGTGTCGGGCGATGCCTGCGAGCTCAATGAGGTGCTCACGTCCTTTGACGCGATGCTCGGCGAGCCCGCCCTGTTCGACACGGTGTTTATCGATGCGCCGTGCTCTGGCACCGGCACCATGCGCCGTCATCCCGAGATACCGTGGCGTCTGACCGAGAACGACGTTACGACTGAGCTGCCCAAGCTACAGCTGACGATGCTCAAGGAAGCAGCCGCGCGCGTTGCTGCCGGCGGTGAGCTTATCTATGCCACCTGCTCGGTTTTTGATGAAGAGAACACGCAGGTCGTGGATGCCTTCCTGGCCTCTTCCGAGGGCGCCGGCTTTATCGTGGCACCGCTCTCCGAAGCCCAGATTCTGCAGCTCCCCGAGTACGACCACGCCAAGAGCCTCGTCACTCTCCGCCAAAACCCTCGAGGCCTCTTCCAAAGTGTCCCCGTAAACGCCGACTCCTACGACGGTCACTTCTGCGCCCGCCTGGTCCACAAGTAACTACTAAGTTGCGGTGAAATAGGGATTGAATAGCGGCATCTACCCGCCAAATAGTCCTTATTTCACCGCAACTCGTAAAGATGCCTGGGTAGCTAAAGAATCAGCCCCGCGATCGGTGTCGATCGCGGGGCTGTTTGGTTTCTAGTGGCTATGCGGGCAGTTGGCGCAGCAGCCGCTGGTGGCGCTGGTGCTGGAGCCGCCAGTGCGTTGGTCGGTGTTGTAGAAACCGCTGCCGTCGAACTTAATGCCGCTGGCCGAGAACGTCTTGGCCGCCGGGGCGCCGCAGTTGGGGCATACGACCTCGGGCGTCTCGGACATGGGGTGCTCAACCTCAAACACGTTGCCGCAGCTCGTGCACTTGTAATCGTAGCGCGCCATAATACTTCCTTTTCAGCACAAAGCGGGCAGATCGCTCTGCCCGCAAAAATTCAAACGTCTGTAACTGTACCCTATATCGGGGGTTTTATCACGCTTCGCCCCAGAATCTATGGGTGCTGCGCAGGAGCTTCGCAGTTTTCTCCTCGGCTGCCGCAACGTCGGCCTCCTCAGCCTGCCAGGTCCAGTTGCCCGTGGCCACGCCCGGCACGTTCATACGTGCATCGTCGCCCAGTCCTAGCACGTCCTGCAGCGGCATCATCACGAGCGGAGCATCGCTGGCCAGGGCGTTGCCCATGAGCTCGCTTGCCAGTTCAATGCCGCTCGGCTCGTCGCCGCCTGCAAAGGAGTGTGTGCACCATCCGGCAAGCGTCGAGGTGTCGTGCGTCGAGGTATACAGGATCTTGCCCGGTGTGGGATGAATTCCGCAACGAACGTCGTAGTCGCTAAACTCCAGCACGTCCATGCCGGGGAAACCGCAGGTCGATGCCATGGCGCGAACACCGGGCGTCAGATAGCCCAAGTCCTCAGCGATAAAGTTGAGCGGACCCAGCTCGTCGTAGGCGGTCTGGAACAGGTCCTTGCCCGGGCCTGCCAGCTAACGCCCGTCGGCGCATGCCTTACCCGCGGGAATGCTGAAATAGCTGTGGAAGCCCAGGAAGTGATCCAGGCGCACGCGGTCGTAGAGCGAAAACGCACGACGCAGGCGATCCATCCACCAGCTATAGCCGTTCTGCTTCATGTGGTCCCAGCGGAACGTTGGGTTGCCCCACACCTGGCCCTCGGGCGCAAAGTTGTCGGGCGGCGCACCGGAAATCTCAATCGCCTTGCCGGTATCGGACAGCCAGAAGTTCTCGGGTTCGCTCCACGCGTCTGCCGAATCGTCGGACACGTACATAGGAATATCCCCGATAACCTCGATGCCCTTCTTGTGCGCATAGTTCATGAGCTCGCACCAAGCGAGGTCAAAGCGGTACTGCATGTACGCCTGAAGCTCGGCCTCGTTGTGGAAGCGCTTGTCGTCGATCAGATGTTCGTTGTAGCGCGCGACATCTGCCGGCCAATCATGGCGCGACTCGCCCTCAAAGTACTTTTTAACGGCCATGTAGACGCAGTATTTCTCAAGCCAATCGGCATTGCGATGTTTAAACGCGGTGTACAGCGGATCGGCATCCTCGCCGCCGCGGGCCTTCCAGGTCTCAAAGTCGGCTGCCAGCTCTTCGTGACTCTCGGGTAGCAGATCAATATTGCCTGCAAAGGCCGAGGGGCCGGCGTAGGGGGAGCGGAAGAAGTCCGTGGGGTTGACGGGCAGGACTTGCCAGTAGCGCATGCCCATAGCGGCCAGATGGTCGATAAAGCGACGCGTGGGCGCACCGATTGTGCCGGGCTTGCCGTCATCGGTCGGCACCGAGGTGATGTGGCACACAACGCCCGCGCCATGATCGAGCGGCTCCTGCAGGCGCTTCTCGGCATGGTGATAGATGATCGAAGAGCCCAGCGGGTACAGGTCGAGCGTGACGGTACCGTTGTGGATCTCGCACTCGTGACCGCTGATCACGTCGCTCGCGCATTCGCCGAGCGCCGGAATCGTCACGCGGTGCGAATTGCGCAGACTGCGGTTGATGATAACCGTCGCGGCCTCGCCGTCTTTGCCCGTGCGGGTGTAAGCCAAGACTTCGTCGTTGAGCGCAAAGGCCTTGATCTCGCCATCGACCATAAAGGGCAGCGCACGGCGCACGGCAGACGCGTTCTTAACGATGGCCAGTGTGTCGAAGTCGTGGAGTTGGTCCTTGGTCGGCAGGGTACGGCGGTTGCCCGGATCGGTGAGGCCCTCCAAGCCGTATTCATCGCCGTAATAGATTGAGGGTACGCCCGGGAAGGTCATCTGCATGAGCGTCGCCAGCCAAAAACGGCTCTTGGCCAGACCCATCGAGTTCTCGTCCAGGCGCCATTTGCTGCGCTCGCTCTCGGGCAGCTGCGACTCGTCGGGGCTACCGCCGAGCACCGAGATGATGCGCGGACGGTCGTGGCTCGAAAGCAGATTGAGCGCGCAGGCCAGTGCCTCGCGCGGGTAGTTCTCGCGCAGGGTTTCGATATCCTCGGCTGCCTGGTAAGCGTTCTTGTAGCCCATCAAAAAGCCGATGACCATGTCGCGGAAGGGGTAGTCCATGGCGGAGTCGAGCTCCGAGCCCTGCAGATAGCGACGCAGGTGGCCATAGCTGATCTTGTTGGAAGCGTCCTCCCAGACTTCGCCGAGCAGCAGTGCGTCGGGCTTCTCGGCGAGCACGGCCTTTTTGATTTCGGCCAGGAAGTCGTCGGAAAGCTCGTCGGCCACATCGAGTCGCCAGCCATGGGCACCGGCGCGCAGCCATTTACGGATCACGCCGTCCTTGCCCAGGAGCCGCTCGCGCACCAGTTCGGAGCTCTCATTGATGGCGGGCATGTTGCCCACGCCCCACCAGCAGTCATACGAACCGTCCTCATGGAAGTAAAATGCATCGCGCCACGGCGAGTCCTCGCTCTGCCAAGCACCGACGCCGGGATAATTGCCGTAGCGGTTAAAGTAGATCGAGTCGTCGCCCGTATGGTTGAACACACCGTCTAGAATGATGGAAATGCCAAGCTTCTCGGCCGCCTCGCACAGCTCGGTAAAGTCCTGCTCGGTGCCCAGAATCGGGTCGATCTTGGTGTAGTCGGCCGTGTCGTAGCGGTGGTTGCTCGCGGCCTCAAAGATGGGGTTGAGGTAGATGGCCGTAAAGCCCAGCTCGGCAATGCGGGGCAGGTCATTTTGGATACCCTTGAGCGAGCCGCCGTAAAAATCCCAGGTCTTGATGGAGCCGTCTTCGGCACGCTCGTACTCGGGCGGTTCGTTCCAGTCCTCGACCATGCGGCGCTGGATTCCTTTGCGTGGTTTTTCAACTTCGGCAAGCGTGCGCTCGCGCCAGTTTTCATCGCGGGCATAGCGGTCGGGGAAGATCTGGTAGACCATGCCACGCTCGTACCACTCGGGACGAACTTTGCGGTGCTTGTAGACGGTGATCTGGAAGGACGGGACCTCGGCGTAGTTGTAAGTTACGCCCTCGCCACCGGTGCGACCCTGCGGTGCGCCCAGACGGACCTCGGGCTGGCCCTCGATGTTGCAGATAAAGCTGTACCAGATAAGACAGGGCTCGGCGCACTCAAGCTCTACGGTAAATATGCCGTCGCCCTCGTGCGTCATGGGATACAGAGATTCACCGATCTCATCGACCCAGGTGCGCAGCGTAAGCGTTGCCTGGTTGGGGTCGGCATCCTCCAAAATCACCGAGAGCGAAACGGAAGTTCCAGTGGTCACAGCGCCAAACGGAGTGCGAAACTGCGGCAGACGGCTGTTGTGAATCAATCTCATAATTCGGTCCAGTTCAATAGAATCACGGCCTGCGGGCCATGGGCTTTACGCACAGGATATAAGTATATATGTTGCACACAGGCTGTATAAACAACATCCGTTTACCATCGGCGAACGGTTGTCCTAGAAAATCGTTTTACCACCCAAATTATCGCGATATTTAAAAACGTCTATACCGATACTATTTGTATCCAAACAAAAGTACTTCGGTTTACTACGACGAATTGAATGATCTCAACAACAGTCATTTTGGTGATATTAAAACCGCAGCTAGAAGCGTTCTTAATTTCGAAGATTACTCGCCGTGGTCGGCCGGAGCCATTTTGTCGTAGTAAACCGGCCCTCTTTTTAATGCGAAGTTCAACGCAAAAGAGGGCGCCTGGTTGGGGCGCCCTCTTTTGCGTTGAGGATTTAGTTTTAATCGTCCGGATTAGCGGCGCTTGCGGGCGGCCGTTGCCTTGCGGACGGAGGTCTTCTTGGTCGGAGCCTTTTCCTCGGCCGAAACGGCGGGGGAGACCGGGGTCTCCTTGGCGGGCTCGGTCTTTGCCTTAGTCTTGGGAGCGGCCTTAACCTCGGCAGCCTTCGGAGTCGGCTCGGCCTTTACTGCGGGCTTGTCCTCGGCCTTACCCTCTGCCTTGGGAGCTGCAGCCTTGGTCGTGGTCTTCTTGGCCGTCGTCGCGGCGCGTTTGCGCGTGGTGGTCTTGGCGGCCGGCTTTGCCTCGACAGCTGCCTTGGCCTCGGGCTCGGAGGGCGCCTCCTCGACCTTGACGGCGGGCTTTGCAGTAGCCTTCGGGGCCGTCTTCGCGGCGGCCTTCGTCGTAGCGGCCTTGGCCGTCGTCGACTTCGTAGCCGTGGTCTTCTTGGCTGCCGTTGCCTTCTTGGTGGTTGCAGCCGTCTTCTTGGCAGCGGTCTTGGCCGGAGCCTTTGCCGCAGGCTTAGCCTCGGCGGCGGCCTTTACCTCGGGAGCAGCCTCGACCTCGTTGGCCTTCTTGGCAGCGGCGGTCGTGCGCTTGCGCGTGGTCGATGCCTTGGCAGTAGTTGCCTTGGCAGCGGTGGTCTTGCTCGCAGCGGCCTTCGTGGTCGTAGCCTTCTTAGCCGTTGCCTTGCGGGTCGTCGTCTTTTTGGTGGCAGGCTTCGCAGCGGGCTTCACCTCAGGCTCGGGCTCGGGAGCAGCCTCGACCTTCACCTCAGGATCGGCCTTAACGGGCTTAGCTTCAGCCGGCTTCTCCTCGACCTTGGGCTCCTCAGCAGCAGCGGGCTCCTTAACGGGCGCCGCAGGCTCGGCCTCATCAGCAACCGGCTCCTCTACGGCCGTAGCAGCCTCCACAGCCGCCGGGCGCTCAATCTCCGGGTGCATAAAGAAGTACAGGTCCAGATACTTGTCGGCCGAGCGCGTCCAGCTAAAGTCCTGGCTCATGGCCTGCGTGACTAGCTGGTTCCATGCCTCACGGTTATCCCAGAACAGGCGTGCTGCGCGGAACACCGCGTCGCCCATCTCGTCGCCGTTAAAGTTGGTAAACGAGAAGCCCGTGCCCTCGCCGGTAAACTCGTTATACGGGATCACGGTGTCCTTCAGGCCACCGGTCTCGCGCACGATGGGCAGGGTGCCGTAGCGCATGGCGATGATCTGCGACAGGCCGCAGGGCTCAAACTTCGAAGGCATCAGGAACATGTCGGCGGCAGCATACATGCGCTGTGACAGCGCCGGATCGAACTCGATGCGTGCGGCCATGGTGCCGGGGTACTTGTCCTGGAAGTAGCGCAGGCCGTCCTCGTAATCGCGGTCGCCGGTGCCCAGCACCGCCACCTGCACGCCGCCGGAAAGGATGCGGTCGAGTGCGTACATGACCAGGTCCAAGCCTTTCTGGCGCGTCAGGCGCGTGACCATCACCATGAGCGGACGGTCGTCGCGAACCTCGAGCCCCAGCTCTTCCTGCAGCTTGGCCTTGCACACGGCCTTGCCGGAGCGGTCCTCCACGGTGTAGTTGGCGGCAATGCGCTTGTCGGTCGCCGGGTCAAAGCCCGCGACGTCGATGCCATTCAAAATGCCCTGCAGCGCGTACGAACGCTCGCGCAGCACGCCGTCCAGGCCCTCGCCAAACTCGGGCGTCTGGATCTCGTTGGCATAGGTGGGGCTCACCGTAGTGATGGCATCGGCATAGCGCAGGGCGCCCAGCATGTAGTTGATGCTACAGGCATCGCAACGCAGCTGCGAGGCAGCCGCCGGAATATGCGCCACACCCAGGATGTCCTCCATCACGGTGTCGCTAAACTGGCCCTGGAACGCCACGTTGTGGATTGAGAACACGGTCTTGACGCGGTCGTACAGCGGCAGGCCCTGGTAGAACTCGCGCAGGAACACGGGCGCCAGCGCCGTCTGCCAGTCGTTGCAGTGCAGGATGTCGCACTCAAAGCCGGCCGGCAGGTGCTGCAGGCTCTCGGTGATGGCCTTGGAGAAGAACGCAAAACGCTCCCCGTCGTCAAAGAAGCCGTACGGATAGTCGCGCGCAAAGTAGCGCTCGTTGTCGATGAACATATAGGTGACGCCGTCGTGCTCGAGCTTCTCGAGTCCGCAGTACTCGTTACGCCATCCCAGGCTCACGTAAAAGTCGGAGAAGTGCTCCATCTGCGCCTTGTACTCGTCCTTGATGGTGGCGTACTTTGGCACCATCACGATGACCTCGGCGCCGGCGCGCACAAGCGCCGCGGGCAGCGAGCCCGCTACGTCGCCCAGACCACCGGTCTTCACAAACGGCGCGCACTCGGCCGAGGCAAACACGATCTGCATCTTTTTGCTGGAATCAGCCATATTGTCTCCCATGTTGTTATTCGAGAATAGCCGCCTGGCGCGAACCGGGCGGCTATTCTACATGTTACGAGCGATGTTGCGGTGCCAAAGCTAGCTCGCGTTGGTGATATCAGAAGTTAACGGGGCCTTTCCCAGCACCAGTATGTTCTCGGGCGTGCCGCGAAGCTCGGTGTTGGTGGGAACCACGTTGTTCTTGTCCAGGATGGCGTTCTCAACGCGGGCGCCGCTCTTGATGACGCAGCTCTGGTTGATGATCGAGTTGGTCACCGAAGCGCCTTCCTCGACCACGACGCCGCGCGACAGGATCGAGTTGCGCACGGTGCCCTTGATGATGCAGCCGGCCGAGATGATCGAGTTGCACGCGTGGCTGCCGGTCGCATAGCGCGAAGGCGGCACGTCGTGGGCCTTGGTCAGGATCGGACGCTCGGGGTCAAAGAGCTGGTCGGCCACGGTCTGGTCGAGCAGGTCCATGCTGCGGCGATACAGCGACTTCTCGCTAAACACGCCCACGACCTCGCCCTTGTACTCGTAGCTGCACACGTCGATGTTGCCAAAGTCGCCCTGGAGTGCCTCGAGCAGGTCCAGATAGTCGGCGGCCTGGTAGTGGTCGATGATCTCGAGCAGCGTCTCGCGGTTGACGATGCAGCAGTCCATAGAGGCGTTGTCGCCATACACGACGCCGGCGCTCACGCCCGTCAGGCGGCCGTTCTCGTTAATTTCGAGTTTGGTCTCGTCATCGACGTTGCGTGTAGCCTTGCAGTACACCACGGTCATCTGGGCGCCGGAGTTCTCGTGCGCGTCGATGATGGTGTTGAGGTCCATGTTAAAGATGATGTTGGTGCCCATCATCACAACGTAGGGCTTGTCCGAGCGCTGGAACAGCGTCTTGTTGGAGATGATGTCGCGCAGCAGGAAGCGCATGCCGCCCTTGGTGGTGCCATACGCGTTGCCGGGCACCATGAACAGGCCGCCCTTCTTGCGGTCCAGGCCCCAGTCCTTGCCCGAGCCCACGTGGTCGATCAGCGAGCGGTAGTTGCCCGGCATAACTACACCGACGGTCTTAATGCCGGCATTCATCATGTTGGACAGCGGGAAGTCGATCAGGCGGTAGCGGCCCAAAAACGGGACGGACGCGATGGGGCGATCCTTGAGCAGCACGCTGCCGTAGGTCGAAGAGTAGTTAGCGGTGATATAACCGATGGCCTTGCGATTGATCATCGGATCATTCCCCCTTCCCGATAACGACGTCATTTCCAACGACGGCCGTATCCTTGGTGGTATCGACAGAGCCGAGCTTCACGCCCTCTTCGACCGTGGAGTTCTCGCCCAAAATAGCGCGGCAGATGTGCGCGCCGCTCTTAACGTGCGCACCCGGCAGCAGCACGGAGTCCTCGACCACGGCGCGCTCCTCGATGATGACATCAGTCGAAAGGATCGAGTGGCGAGCGGTGCCGTAGATCTTGCAGCCGTTGGAGACCAGGCAGTCGTCCAGGCGACCATCCGGACCAATGTAGTGCGGCGGACGCGTGGTGATGTTGGACATGATGGGGAAGTGCTTGTCGAACAGATCGAACTCGGGGTTGTTGCCCAGCAGGTCCATCGAGGTCTCGTGGAAGCTGGCGATGGTGCCGACGTCCTTCCAAAAGCCGTGAAACTCGTAGCTGTACAGGCGCTTGCCCTCGCCGAGCAGCTTGGGGATGATGTCCTTGCCAAAGTCGTGGCTCGAGCGCTGGTCCAGAGCGTCCTCCTCGAGCGCCTCGATCAGCACGTCGGCCGAGAAGATGTAGATGCCCATGGACGCGAGGTTCGAATCGGGCTTATCGGGCTTCTCGGTGAACTTGGTGATGCGGCCGTCCTCGGGGTCGGTGGTCAGGATGCCAAAGCGGCTGGCCTCCTCCCACGGCACGGGCATAACGCTCACCGTGAGGTCGGCGTTGTTCTCAATGTGCGTCTTGAGCATCTTGCGGTAATCCATGCGATACAGGTGATCGCCCGAAAGAATCAGGACGTACTTGGGGTCGTTGGCCTTAATGTAGTCGAGGTTCTGCGTAATGGCGTCGGCCGTGCCCGCATACCAGGCGCCGCCGGTCTGCGTCTCGTACGGCGGCAGGATCGACACGCCGCCGTCGCGGCTGTCCAGATCCCACGCCTCGCCGGAGCCCACATAGGCATGCAGCAGGTAGGGGCGATACTGCGTCAGAACGCCCACCGTGTCGATGCCCGAGTTGGAGCAGTTGGAGAGCGAAAAGTCGATAATGCGGAACTTACCACCAAAGCTAACCGCCGGCTTAGCGATCTTTTGGGTGAGTGCCCCCAATCGGCTGCCCTGTCCTCCTGCGAGGAGCATCGCGATGCATTCTTTCTTACTCATCGATTTCTCCTTCTGTCATCGATGTTTCTAACCCATTAGCGACGGGCACGGCGCAACGTCACGCCCGTCGAGTAATGCCGTGCTGGCATAGGGGAGCTCGCGCGCCTTTATGCGTGCCAGATCTCGTCGCGATACTCGCGAATGGTGCGGTCGCTCGAGAACCAGCCGCTCGAGGCGGTGTTGAGTAGGGCCTTGCGGTTCCAGGACTCCTGGTCGCCGTAGCTGTTCGTGAGCTTCTCCCACGCATCCACGTAGCTGCGGAAATCGGCCATGACCAGGTCGGGGTCGTTGTTGTTCATGAGCTCGTTGTAGATGCTCTCGAAGTTGCCCGAAAGACCCGCAAAGGTGTTGTCCTTGAGCTCGTCCATCACGCAGCCCAGACGCTCGCGGTCGCCGTTGAGGGTATCCCACGCAAAGTAGCTGTTCGATGCCCAGAGCTGCTCGACCTCGGGAGCGGTCAGGCCAAAGATGGCCTCGTTCTCGCGACCGGCCAGGTCGGCGATCTCGATGTTGGCGCCGTCGAGAGTGCCCAGCGTAATGGCGCCGTTCATCATGAGCTTCATGTTGGACGTGCCCGAGGCCTCCTTGCCGGCCGTGGAGATCTGCTCCGAGATCTCGGCGGCGGGGTAGATGAGCTGAGCGTTGCTCACGCGGAAGTTGGGGATAAAGCAGACCTTCATGACCTCGTTGACGCGCGGGTCGTTGTTGATGACCTCGGCCACCGAGTTGATCAGGCGGATGGTCTCCTTGGCAAAGGTGTAGCTCGAGGCGGCCTTGCCGCTAAAGATGAAGGTCGTCGGCGTCACGTGGAAGTTGGGATCGGCGATGCGACGGTTGTAGATGTCCATCACCTTCATGATGTTCATGAGCTGGCGCTTGTAGGCATGGAAGCGCTTGACCTGGACATCGAAGACGGTGTTGGGGTCGATGACCAGACCGGTCTCGGCCTTAACGTAGGCGGCCAGACGCTCCTTGTTGGCGCGCTTTGAGGCACCCACGGCCTTCAGGAACTCGGTGTCGTTCTGGAACTCCTTGAGCTTCTCCAGCTCAAAGGCGTCCTTCAGCCAGCCATCGCCAATGGCCTCGGTCACGAGCTTGGCATAGGTGGGGTTGGCCTCGGCAAAGAAGCGACGGTGCGAGATGCCGTTGGTCTTGTTGTTGAACTTCTCGGGCGTTATGGCATAGAAGTCCTTGAGCACGATGTTCTTGATGATGTCGGAGTGGATCTTGGCCACGCCGTTGACGCTGTGGCTGCAGATCACGGACAGGTTGGCCATGCGAATCTCGCCGTCCCACAGAATGGCGGTCTGGCGCAGACGCTCCTGCCAGCCTTCCTGCGTGGTGTCGAACGACTCGTGCCAACGACGGCTGATCTCGTCGATGATCTGGTACACACGGGGTAGGAGCTTGGAGAACGTGCCGATGGGCCACTTCTCCAGAGCCTCGGGCAGAATGGTGTGGTTGGTGTAGCTCACGACCTGCGTCACGATGTTCCAGGCGTCGTCCCACTCGAGCTTCTTCTCGTCGATGAGGATACGCATGAGTTCGGGGCCGCACATGGCGGGGTGGGTGTCGTTGGTATGGATGGCAACAAACTGCGGCAGCAGCTCCCAGTTCTCGCCGTGCTCCTTCTCAAAGGTGTCGAGCAGGCTGTAGATGCCGGCCGATACAAACAGGTACTCCTGCTTCAGGCGCAGCAGACGGCCGTGCTCGCCGGCGTCGTTGGGGTAGAGGATGGCGCTGATGGCCTCGGCCTCGGCGCGCTCGGCATCGGCCAGGGCATAGTCGCCGCGGTTGAAGGCCTCCAGATCGAAGTGCTCTTCGACCGGCTCGGCGGCCCAGACGCGCAGCTTGTTGACGGTCTCGCCGGCATAGCCCACAACAGGGATGTCATAGGGAACGGCCAGAATGTCCTGCGTGTCCACCGTGCGGTAGAACGTGCGGCCGTTCTCCTCAAAGCCCTCGACGCGGCCACCAAACTTAATGGTCACGGCCTTGTCCTGACGACGGACCTCCCAGGGATAGCCGTGGGTGAGCCACTCGTCGGTGGCCTCGACCTGGCTGCCGTTGACGATCTCCTGCTTAAACAGGCCGTAGCGGTAGCGCATGCCGTTGCCGTAGCCGGCAATGCCCTCGGCTGCCATGGAATCCAAGAAGCATGCGGCCAGACGGCCCAGGCCACCGTTGCCCAGCGCCGGATCGGGCTCCTGGTTCTCGATGACGGACAGGTCAAAGCCCATGTCGTCGAGTGCCTCGGCGACCATGTCGCGCACGCCAAAGTTGAGCAGGTAGTTGTCGAGCAGGCGGCCGATCAAAAACTCGATCGAGAAGTAGTACACGCGCTTCTTGCCCTCGGCGGTGGCGCGGGCATCGCTCTTGGTGGCAACGGTGCGTGCCTTCTCGGCCACGAGCTTGGCCAGGGCATTAAAGCGGTCAAGGTCGCTGGCGGCCTCGACGCTCTTGCCGCTGATGCTCATGACGGCATCGCGATAGAGCTCGGTAAACTCCTGCTTGTTGTCGAAGATCTTATTCATACGTTCCTTTCCCCCGGGGATGTTTCTCCCGGAACGGTTATGACATGTATCCTACGCCCCCGCGGGGCGGGTAATTACAGTGGTAACGCCTTTGTTACGCTTTCTTGGCAGGAGCCTTAACAGCAGCTGCCTTGGCCTTGGGAGCAGCCTTTTTGGTGGCTGCCTTTTTGGCCGTGGTGGACTTGGCCGAAGCCTTGGCTGCGGGCTTGGCAGCCTTCGCCTTGGCCGGAGCCTTCTTAGCAGCCGCGGTCTTGGGCTTTACCGAAGACGTACGCTTTTTGGGCGCAGCCTTGGGCTCCTCGACTACAGGCGGCTTATAGCTGCTGGGACCGCGGCGCTTAAGCACCACGCCTGCAAGGCCGGGCACCTTAATCTCGATGGAGTCCATCTGCCCGTTCCAGGGATAGGGCTCGCTCGAGCAGGTGTAGGGCTCCTCGCCGGCATAGCCGCTGCCGCCAAACTCAGGACGGTCGGAATCAAAGATGACCTCCCAGTCACCCTCGCGCGGCACGCCCACGCGGAAGCTCTCGTAGCTCGCCGGGTCAAAGTTGATCAGGATTACCAGGTCGTTGTCGACGTCCTCGCCCTGGCGCACAAAGCTCACGATGGACTGCTTGGAGTTGTCCGCGTCGATCCAGGTAAAGCCGTCGTCGGTGTAGCCGCGCTCGTACAGGGCAGGCTCGTCGGTGTACAGGTGGTTGAGCGCCTTAATAAACGCCTGATGATGACGGTGGGTCTCGTACTCCTCGGTCAGGAACCACTGAATGGACTCGTAGTAGCGCCACTCAATAAACTGGCCGATCTCGTTGCCCATAAAGTTGAGCTTGGCTCCGGGGTGCGTCATTTGGTAGAAGGCCAGCGTGCGCAGACCGGCAAACTGGCGCCACCAGTCGCCCGGCATGCGGCCGATCAACGAACACTTGCCGTGCACGACCTCGTCGTGGCTCAGCGGGCAGATGAAGTTCTCGGTAAAGGCGTACATGATGGAGAACGTGAGCAGCCCGTGGTTGCCGGGGCGCCACGGAAAATCGGTCTGCATGTAGTGAAGGGTGTCGTTCATCCAGCCCATGTCCCACTTGTAGTGGAAGCCCAGGCCGCCGTCCTGCGGCGGATAGGTCACGAGCGGCCACGCGGTGGACTCCTCGGCCATCATCATCACGTCGGGGTAGTGGGCCTCCACGGCGCAGTTGACCTGACGGATAAACGCGCTGGCGTCCAGGTCCTCCTCGGTACCGTACTTGTTGAACTTCTTTTGGCTGGGATCGTCAATGCCAAAGTTGAGGTACAGCATGCTGGACACGCCGTCCATGCGAATGCCGTCCACGTGGAAGTTCTCGAGCCAGTACAGCACGTTGGAGACCAGGAAGGAGCGGACCTCGCCGCGGGCGAAGTCAAACTTGTGCGTGCCCCAGTTGGGGTGAATCTCGTGCTCAAACAACATGTGGCCGTTAAAGGTGGCAAGGCCGTGGGAGTCGGCGCAAAAACCGCCGGGCACCCAGTCCATGATCACGCCAATGCCGGCCTCGTGGCATGCATCGATAAAATGCATGAGCTGCTGCGGGTTGCCGTAGCGCGACGTGGCGGCGTAGTAGCCGGTCGTCTGGTAGCCCCAGGAGCCATCGAAGGGATGCTCCATAAGCGGCATGACCTCGATATGCGTGTAGCCCATGTCGCGCACGTAGTCCACGAGCTCCACCGACAGGTCGTCGTAGGTGTAAAACTCGCCGCGCTGCGCGGGGAAAGGGTCCATGGGGCCGGGGTAGTTGCCGTACTCGTCCGGCTCGCCCTGCGGCGCGTCGCCGTGGCGCTTCCACGAGCCAATATGCACCTCGTAGATGTTGAGCGGCTGCGACATGTGGTTGTGGCCGGCGCGGCGCTTGAGCCACGCGGCGTCGTTCCACTTATAGCCGTCGAGGGTCCACAGCACGCTGGCGGTACCCGGAGGGCACTCGGCCTTAAAGGCATACGGATCGGCTTTGTAGAGCTTCTCGCCCTCGTTGGTCTCGATGAGATATTTATAGAGCTGGCCCTGCTCGGCGCCAGGAATAAAGCCTTCCCAAATAGCGCTCGTATGCACGGGCACCAGCGGGTTGGCTTGCTCATCCCAATTGTTGAATTCACCGATAACGTGGACGCTCTTAACGTCGGGCGCCCAAACGCAAAAGCGCCAGCCGCGCGTGCGCTGCTGCGTGTCGGGATGCGCGCCCATCTTTTCCCAGCTGCGCTCCCACATACCAATGCCAAACAGGTAGACATCGTCCTTGGAGAGCTCCGGTGCGTGCGGAGCCGGTTTGCGGGTTGCGGGCTTTTTAGCCGTTGGCTTTAGCTTTGTATCGCTCACGTTTGATCCCATCATGACGCGGCAGCGTGTTGCCTTGGTGACTAGATGCGAAAGGTCCAAGGCTGCACGAATCGAAGGGACGGCGAAGTTTCTGTGATTCGTTCCACCTCGCGTGCTCGGTGGAACTTTCGGCAGAAACTACGATAACACCTGTGCGTTAGTTTTATGGACGAAAGCGGATTTGCGGGGGCGTTTAATCGGTAAGCGACATGTTTATACCACTGGCAGAATTGCTGTGGTAAAACTCTTGACAGTTTTACCAATTAGGGTTTCAAAATTGTTAGCCTGACGTTTGGTAAAACGTTTTTAGCAGGTTGTTTACCATTTGACATCGAAAGGTTCGTTTATGTCCCATACCGCCGCTCCCAAGGTTGCTTTTATTTTCGATTGCGACGGCACACTGGTTAATAGCACCCCCGTTTGGGCCTATGCCCAGCCCGAATTATTGCACCGCCACGGTGTCGACGTGACGGTCGACGATTTTGCCCAGTTTGAGCATTTGTCGCTGGAGGATGAGTGCCAGGCCTACCACGACACCTGGGGCATTGGCGCGAATGGCGAGGAGCTGTACCGCGAGCTGAGTAATATTCTGATTGATGGGTACTCCAAGGTGCCGCCGCGCGAGGGGCTCCTGGCGTTTTTGGAGCAGGCACAGGAGGCCGGTATTGCCATGTGCGTTGCTACGTCCACGCCGGCCGAGCTGGTGCAGTCCGCGCTCGCTGGTGCCGGGCTCGACGCTTACATGGAGTTAATTACCACGACGGGTGAAGCAGGACGCTCCAAGCAGTTCCCCGATGTGTACGAGCTGGCGCAGCGCCGCCTGGAGGAGCGCCATGGGCACAAGTTTGAGCGCGCATGGGTGTTTGAGGACGCGGTCTTTGGCCTTAAGAGCTCTGGCGCCGCAGGCTTTAAGCGTGTGGGTATTTATGACCCGCAAGGCCGCATGAAGCGCGACGACGTACGCGCCAACTGCGATATCTTTATCGACAGCTACGAGGAGCTTGACCTGGCCCGCGTGCTTTCGTTTGAGGGATAGGCGAGAGCTGTGGGTTGCAAGGTATTAGTGGTCTGCGGCTCGCCCGTGGTGGCGAGCGCGGATCTGTTGCGTAGGCTAGCAGGGGAGTGCGACCACATTGTCGCCGTGGACCGCGGACTCGACGCGCTGCTGGGCGCAGGACTGGGCTGCGATGTATATGTGGGAGATGCCGACACAGTTAGCGACGCCGGCCGCGCGCTGGTCGATGCCGCCACCGACTTTGAGGTAGAACGCCACGACCCGTACAAGGACTATACCGATCTTGCGTTGGCGCTCGATTCCGTCCGCCGTCGCTGGCCGGTTGCCGAAGTGGTTGCGACCTGCGCCACGGGCGGCCGTCCTGATATGGCACTGAGCGTGCTGGGTCTGCTCGCGGGCTACGAGGATGCCCCTGTCTGGATTGCCGAAGATGAGACCACTGCCCGCATTCTGCACGGAGGCGAATCGTGGACCATTGAGGGCCACGATGGCAGCACCTTCTCCATCATCGCTATAGCGCCTGGGACGGTGGTAAGCGAACGCGGCCTAGAGTGGGAGCTAGATCACACCCCCCTGGGCTTGTTAGCCGACACGGGCATCAGCAACGTCGTCAAGTCAACAGCCACAATCCAAGTCCACACCGGTACCGCCATCGCTTACCTATATCAATAGGCATTTAGAGTTTGACCCAAAAATGTCCTTGCATGCCGCGCCAACTTCCCCTATAGTATTTCGGCGTCACGGGGGCGTAGCTCAGCTGGGAGAGCGCTTGACTGGCAGTCAAGAGGTCAGGGGTTCGATTCCCCTCGTCTCCACCATCGTGAATGCAAAGGCCTTCGGAATTCCGAAGGCCTTTTTCATGCCAAAATTCCTCGCGCATAAACCCCTTCCACATCAACAAAAAGTTGCACAATTTATTTCCCATGTCTGTACATAGTTTGTTATACAAACGCGATTATCAGTGTAGATCGCCGTTCCATATGGGCTTCAGGAAAGCGCCTAATCGCCGTTAGCATCCCATTAACCTGCATCAACGTGAACAACATCCCAAAATAACCCCCTTAAGCACGCTAAATGAACGATATGTTGTCCAACGCAGCCCAAATCAGTTTCGCTAACAGCTTGTGCTAGGATACCTAACGTTACATGAGTTCAACTGTGCTCGCGGCTCCAGCAAGCCAAAAAGCGCAGGGTCGATCAGCATCCGGCCGTAACGGCGGTGTTAGAAAAACCACGAGCTCCAATATCGATTGTCATGCGCGATTTTGCACTTGCTTTTGTGGCTACTTTTAAGTTTGCATTAGACGGTGCAATGAACTGCTATGGCAAACCACAGCAGTTCTTCAGCTGTTTGCGTGCGGTCCAGTTTTGTTCCCGCTTGACTGGTTCGCACGCAGCCAGCTGGGGTCACGATCATTTTTGCGATACACGTCCGCGACTCTAGCAACTGCATTTGTACATACCGTTCACGGTGGGGCAGAGCCACGTGCTTGTCTGACTGGGCTCAGGGTTTGAATATGGAGCGCCTTCGCGCACAAGCGCCCTGGCGAAGCCATACCCAAACCCCGTGAGCCACACGTAAGACAGCAAGGGGGTGGTGCTCGTGTGGTATGTGATTCAGGTCATTAACGGTCGCGAAGACGTAATGCGCGAGCGCATCGAGCGCGTGGTGCCAGTGGACGCCATGCAAGAGCTCTTTTATCCCCAATTTCAAACCGAGATCAAGGTACACGGCGAATGGGTCAATACGACCAAGTCGCTCTTTCCCGGATATCTTATCTGCGACACGGCAGATCCCCGTACCGTGCAACAGTATCTGCTTCGCATGGACGACTTTGCCCGGGTGCTTTCCCAGGACGGTCAGTTTGTGCCGCTAGCAAAAGAAGAGGTCCAGCTTATTGGCGGCTTTACGCACAGGGGAGACCGCGTAGTGCCCATGAGCGAGGCCCTAAAAGACGGTGACCAGGTCATAGTGACGGCAGGTCCACTGTTGGGCCACGAAGGCCTTATCAAAACCATTAACAGACGCAAGAGCACTGCTTATTTGGAGCTCGACCTGTGCGGTCGACGCGTAACTACGCGCGTTGGCCTTGCCGTGCTTTCGGCCGAGCAGCGCGTCATGCGCAACCTTAAAAAGGCGATCGCCTAATTGCAGGCGATCGCTACACAGATCAGGGAGGATCCCCGACCCGGGGACGAAGTCTTGGAAGAAAACGTGTCGGATAAAACTCAATTTGCAACGGATACGCCTGCGGGGGCAGCGCTCATTGCTCAGGCCATGGACCGACGCGAGGGCGCCGGCCGCTACAAGGCCATGCAATCCATCATGGACTGGGACCGCTCGCGCCTGGCCTACCGTGCCGTCAAGCGCGCATTCGACGTCGTGTTCAGCGGTGCCGTGCTCGTCGTCATCGCGATCCCCAGCCTTGTGCTCGCGGCGCTCATCCGTCTGGAGAGCGAGGGCAACCCCTTCTACAGCCAGATCCGCGTGGGCCAGACCCACCGCGATGGCAGCCTGTCCACCTTCCGCATGTGGAAGTTCCGCTCCATGTACAAGGACGCCGACGAGCGCCTGGCAGATCTCAAGGAGCGGAACGAGATCGCCGGCGCCATGTTCAAGATGAGGGAAGACCCCCGCGTCACCAAGATCGGCAGGTTCATCCGCAAGCACTCCATCGACGAGTTCCCGCAGTTCCTGAACGTGTTCCTGGGCCAGATGTCCGTCGTCGGCCCGCGCCCGCCGCTGCCGAACGAGGTGGCTCAGTACACCGAGTACGACCTGCAGCGTTTGGCCGTTAAACCAGGCATTACCGGATGGTGGCAGGTGACCGACCGCAATTCAACGGGTTTCGACGGAATGGTCCAGCGCGACCTGGAGTACATCGCCAAGCGCGGACCCGTCACTGATCTCAAGATTGTCGTCCTCACGGTGATCGAGGTTATCACCGGCAAGGGGGCTTGCTAGATGGATCTCTCGAAAGCAAAGGTTTGCATTCCCAGCTCCAGCGGTGGACACCTAACGCATATGTGGCTACTCAAGCCTATATGGTCGCAAGCCGTCGAACGATTTTGGGTGACGTTCGACAAGGAGGATGCGAACTCGCTGCTCAAGGACGAGCGCGTCATCCACTGCCATTACCCAACAAATCGAAATATCCCCAATTTATTGAAGAACACTGTTCTTGCCTGGAAGGTGTTGCGGAAGGAGCGTCCTGACCTGCTTATCTCGTCTGGAGCCGCCGTGGCAGTTCCTTTCTTCGTGCTGGGCAAGCTGCTGGGTGCCAAATGCGTTTACGTAGAGGTGTTCGACCGCGTGGATAAGCCGACCATGACAGGTCGGATGCTCAACGGGATCGCTGACCTGTTCGTTGTCCAGTGGCCGGAGCAACTGGAAGTGTACAAGCACGCCGTGAACCTCGGCTCGATTTTCTAAGAAGTGGTCGAATGATTTTCGTTACCGTGGGCACCCACGAGCAGCAGTTCAATCGCTTGGTCAAGGCTGTCGACGAACTCAGGGCGGACGGGATACTTACGGAACCGGTTTTCATTCAGACAGGTTATTCAACATATGAGCCTATCCATTGTGATCACTCGCGTTTTGTGCCGTTCCATCAGATGAAGAATTATATGGAAGTTGCGGATGTGGTGATTACGCATGGTGGCCCTTCGAGCTTCATTGAAGCGATGGCGGCCGGGAAGGTCCCTGTTGTTGTTCCGCGTCGAGGGGACCTTGGCGAGCACGTGAATGATCATCAAGCGGATTTCGTTCGCATTGTGGCGGAGCGTCAGGGCGGTATCGTGCCTATTTATGACGTTAAAGAGCTGCCTCAAGCAATAGAACGAGCCCGTGAACTTTCATGCGGAGCCTATTTTAAGAGTCATAACTTAGAGTTCTGTAAGGAGCTCTGTGGTTTGATTGAGGAGCTTTAACCCCATGATACCCAAGAAGATTCATTACATTTGGTTTGGCGGTAATCTGCTTCCCCCTCTAGCTGAACGCTGCATTGCTTCATGGGAAAAATATATGCCAGGCTACGAGATCGTTCGTTGGGACGAATCAAACTTTGATACTGATTGCTGTGATTATGTTCGCGAAGTTATAAGCGTAAAGAAATGGGCATTTGCAAGCGACTATGCGCGATTCAAGATTTTGTATGAGCATGGAGGGGTCTACTTAGATACTGATGTCGAGCTTTTGAAGCCTCTGGATGAAATTATTCAAAGGGGCCCTTTTATGGGTTTTGAACAAGATTTCAGCTCTGGTGCTGCCGGCGCTGTCGCTCCGGGGCTTGGCCTTGCGGCCAATCCGGGGCTTGGCCTCTACAAGACTATCCTCGATTCCTATGAGTCTGATCACTTTATAAAGACTGGTGGTGTCTACGACCAGACCACTGTCGTTGTTCGTACAACTGATATTCTAAAAGGTCTTGGACTTGAAGAAAAACCTGGCATCCAGGAAGTTGCTGGGATAACTATTTATCCAAGTGAATATTTTTGCCCAAAGGATTTCCTTACGCATGAGATTAACGTAACTGAAAATACGTATGCTATTCATCATTTCGACGGATCATGGGCTGGACCGGCGACGCATTTTAAGCATAAAGTTATGAGAGCGGTTGGCCCTAGAGGGGTTATTCTTTTCAAGGCGTTTAAGCACATAATTAAGGGCGATCGTTAATGGGCAACACATTATTAACGATATTTACACCGACCTATAATCGTATTAATGAGCTTGAGCGCCTGTATTCATCACTAATATCTCAGACCGACTTTCGATTCGAATGGCTCATTGTGGATGATGGATCGACTGACGATACTGAGAACATGGTTGTCTCTTGGTTAGACACGTCGCCCTTTCCTATTCGATATATCAAGCAGCCGAACTCTGGAAAACACGTTGCACATAATCATGGTGCCACAGAGGCATCTGGAGAATATTTTATTTGCGTTGACTCGGACGACTGGCTTGAGCCCAACGCCGTGGAGACTATCTTGCACGACATAACAGCTTTGGATACGGAAGAAGGTCTTCTGTATCCAAAGCTGTTTGCTGCGCAAACAGCTTTGGATACATGGTTTCCCGATGGCGCTGACAAGATTGAGCTTGCCGATATGCGCATGAAATACGGTCTCGTCATCGAGACGGCGATTGTCTTTAACACTGATGTTTTAAGGCGGCATCCATTTCCCGTTGTTCAGGGCGAGCGTTTCATTCCTGAAGGCTCGGCTTACTACGACTTCGTTGCTCCCGAGCTGTTTTGCGTGCACAACGAACCCTTCTACAGATGTGAATACCTCGAGGAAGGTCTCACCAAAAACATCTGGAAGAATTGGCTGGGCAGCCCCGTGGGTACGCGCATGGCACTTGTCAAGCGACATGAATCTGCCAGGCGGTACTCGAGCGTCCGAGCGCTGAGGGAAAGGATTTCGGCCCTCGTCGGAATCGAGTCCCTGAACATGGCGGTCGCTGAGCCCGTCTTCTCCAGAATCGATTCTAATAGGGTATTGGCCCTCCTTGTATTCCCCTTGTCTGTGCTGGTCGAAAGGAGACGTTTTGGAAGGAAAGTATCTTGATTAAGCGCAAGGCTGCCATAAAGCAATACACCGACATGAATGCGGGGAACGTTTCCTCCATGAGAGTCGTGGACCTTCTGTACTGCGCGTATCTTTTCTCGGTCGTGTTTATGAGCACGCTTGGCCTGAGCGCTGGTGACGATATTTATGTCGCCTGCGTCGGGCTCGGTGCCGCATTCGCGGTTATTAGGTTTCTTGCTATGGACTTTGATCCGCGCTTCTTCTTGATTGCAATGGGTCTTGCGGCCCTCGGCGTCATCGAGTTGGTTGTTAGCAAACGGTTCACCCTGCTACTTACGGTCATGCTGTTGGTTGGCGCCAAGGACATTGATATCAAGAGGGTGCTACTTACATTTCTGACCGCGAAAATCGTAGGACTTCTTTTCGTAGTGCTGTTTGCCGCTACGGGTATTTATGAAGTTGAATTTTACCAGTATTATAAAATGGCGACAGACACATACATTCAGCGAGTCCTTGTAAACGGCTCCTCTACCAACGTCATGCACTTGTCTTTTCTCACGGTCGTCTTCTTGACGCTCTATATGAAAAGGGGAAATTGCGGAATTATCGTCTACCTCGTGTTTGCCGTTTTGAACATCTTGTGTGAATACATCACGGGCAGTTACATCGGCCTGTTCCTCGGCATGGGTGGTCTGCTCCTGTTCTATGTACTTCAGCATTCAGGGAAGATAAGGGAACTGTTCGTCAGGTTCTCAACGGCCGTGCTCCCGCTTCTTATCGCATTTTCGTTCGGCACTGCGTTGCTCTATGGGAGAAACGGTTTTATCGGCGTTCTCGATAGGATTTTTCAGGGTCGTATCTATTACAACAACTTCTTTCTCAGTAACTACACGGCAAGCCCATTCGGTCATGGCATGCTGACCTCAGAGGGTAATTTTGACAATAGCTACGTCTTCGTCTTCGTTGCCTACGGATTAATTGCCTTCATTTTGCTATTCGGATCAATGCAGTTAATTGTTAAACGGCTTAAAGAAACACGCGATTGGGCATCTCTTGCATTTGTGGTTATTTACATGATTGCAGCTCTGAGTGAAAGTTTTTACCCGGCTGCTGCTGTCAATCCATCCTTATTTCTGCTTGTTCCATTATTTAGCTTTAATGGGCATTTTGATATATGAAGCAGGGCTGCGTCCTGAATAAACAATCTACTTTATAAAACCTTGAAACCTTGTTCGTGATGGGAATAGCTTACCATGTCACAAGAAATATCGTATTCATCTAGCGAAGGCAGCTTTGCACCAGTTGCGATTATAACGTTGAGTAGAATCGAGTGCCTAAAAACAACGATTGATTCTCTCGGTAGATGCCATTGTGCCGAGTACACTGACGTCTTCCCTCCTTGCGCTCGCATTTAAATTTGGACTTGTATTTGCAGTTGGTGCAGCGTTTTTTATCTTGCTGCCATCAATTAAGAACTCTGTTGCAACGGGAAACTATTCTATTCTGTTCATGGGAATTTTGATGCTTACTTACTTCTCGACCTTTAACGGCATGGCCAATATTCCGGATGTCTACCACGTTATGGCTTTATTTTGCTTAGTGCTTAATCTGCTGGGTGAACGCACCTCTAAAAATGACTCTGTCGACTCCGCAGTCAGTGACGTTATCGGCCCGAAGGGTTTATGAGATGGTGATGTCTTCAGTGAATTCAAACGCCCCATTAGTCAGTGTCGTGATCCCGACATATTCACGTTCTGACATGCTGACTCGGGCATTGGAAAGTGTCAATTCCCAGACTTACCCCAATATCGAGATTGTTGTCGTAGATGACAATGGTAAAGGCACGAATCAACAGCTTGAGACTCAAGCTCGTGTTCTTGCATTCGAGACTCGGCCGGGCGTTGAATTGCGCTATGTCGTTCGCGAAAAAAACGGAGGCGGATCGCTTGCGCGTAACACTGGCATCGATGCTTCAAAGGCCGATTTTGTTGCCTTTCTTGACGATGATGATGAGTTTCTACCGCGCAAGCTAGAGCTGCAGATGGAACCAATGTCCGATTCAAATGTGTCGTTGACCTATGCGCACTGCAAGGGCGTCCAGCCCGATGGTACAGAGATTTACTACCGCCGAGTCTGCAACGGGGTGCCTGTTTTCGAGCAGGCCTACTGCGGCTGTATTGCGGCGACGAGCCAATGGCTGGCGCGCAAGGATGCGTTACGGAGCGTCGGTTGCTTCAGCGATACGCCTGCGAAGCAGGACTCCATTCTCATGTTCAAGCTTTTGATAGCGGGCTTCCAGATTAGATGCGTCCCCGAGGTGCTCTCAGTCTACTACGATGACTTAGGGACGGTGAGGATAAGCACGAGCGGCAAGTCTTTGGCGGGGGAGCTGAACTATGATCGGCTCATACGGGAGTATTCTGGGATGTTTACGCTCAACCAAAGGCGTCGTGTAGAGCATGCGATGCACTATCGCGTCGGCATGATGCTCGTTGGAATGAACGCGAGTGCTGAGGGCGCAGTCCAGCTGTTATCCTCGTTTGCGCTTGCTCCCTTTGCTTTTATACATAAAGCATATCGCGTTGTTGGTCACAATGCGAAGCAGGCTCTTAAGAAACTTAATGCTCATCGTGGTTAGGAATTGTATGTTATTAAGAAAAGCCGCTCGCTGTGTTAGGCACCCTTCGCTTGTTAGGTTCGAGATTGAGAGGCGTTCCAGGCTGCGTGAGGTCAGTAAATTTGATTTTCGCCCTTACATGAGCGCGCCCATCAGCAATAATACATATATATCTCTTACAAGCTATGGGGCGCGTCTCAATGCGGTCCATATGGCCATCCGTTCCCTACTCATGCAATCAGTGAGACCCTCAAAGGTTCTGCTATATCTTGATGAGTCTATCCAAAGGGACACGCTTTCCGATGATTTGCTTGACCTTGAACAATATGGTCTTGAAATCAGAATGGGTTACGAGGATTTGGGGCCGCACAAGAAATATCTCTTCGCATTTCAAGAGTTCCCGGACTCGCTCATTATCACGGCGGACGATGATCTCATCTATCCAGCAGACATGGTCGAATCGCTTCTCACGGCCCACGAGGCTGTTCCCTATTGCGTTGTGGCAAGGCGCTGCCATCTCATAGGGTTTGATGTTGCCGGAGATTTACTTCCTTATGAAAAATGGGGCTGGGAGCATAAGGACGCTTTTTCAGCCCCCAGCCGCCGGTTGCTTGCAACCGGCGGCGCCGGGGCGTTGTATCCTACCGCAGCTTTCGACCTCGCATCGCTGGATATAGAGGCCATACGTGGAGTAGCCTGGCCTGCAGACGACCTTTATCTCAAGTTCTTCGAGCTCGCCAACGGCATCGAGGTGGCATATGCTCCGAACAGACAGAATCATCCCTATCAATTGGAGGGTCCTCGTTCAGACGCTCTTTGCAACGCGAATGTGGCGGGAGGGCGTAACGATGCCATCATGGCCGAGCTCATGTGCCGCTATGGATTGAGTCCATCGTATTTCGAGGAGGGATATCGTGTGACTTCTTCCTAATGTTCAGAATAGGTTTTCGCAATCCAAGGCTAACGAATGACTTGAGACTAACATGCAGGAACTGAGGGGGATCGGCTCTCTCGGTTGACCGACGGCCGACATAGCGATTCGTTATCCTGAACATATATTCATCGGGAGGGGCGTATGTCAACGGTGGGATGCTGGCTACCTCGGATGCGTGAAAGACGTCATTGGGCGCGACTGAATGTTGCCTATGGTTCTCTCGTGCGTACGGACTTGCATCGCCATTAAAGACTTGATAAACCGATGAATGAGCAAAGCAACGTTGGGCTGAGAAAGTGTTGGGCAATGACGCTTGGATCGGGTGCTGCGTACAAATAATGTCCGGCGTCACTGTTGGCTCGCACGCCATTGTGGGTGAAGTGGTCGCGCGTAATTTCCCGGAGCGACCGGTTGTTGGCGGCGTGCCGGCGCGTGTAATCCACAAGAGGAAAGATATACCAGGCCATTGAGGCCGCTAAAGTTTGGAATATGGAAAGTGTCTAAATCAAATACGGGCATGCGCAGTGCTGCCCTTATGCAGTTTGGGTCTAAGTATGTCAGCATGGGTGCTCAACTCGTGATAACAGCCGTGCTGGCAAGACTGATCTCGCCGGGTGATTTTGGGCTTATGGCTATTGTCACCGTGTTCACTGGGCTATTCAGCTTGCTTTCTGATATGGGCGTGGGCACTGCTATCGTGCAGTATCGCGACCTTACGGAACGTGAGTATGGCGGTCTATTTGCATTTTCGGCACTTTTGGCTGCAGGGCTTTCTCTGGCCTTTTGTGCCACATCGCCGTTCATCGCCGCAGTCTACGGGGACGCCCGGCTTGTGCCCTTGTGCCTTGCCTCGGCCCCCGCGCTGCTGTTCTCCACGCTCAATATGGTGCCAAATGGCCTTATGCTCAAGGAGTTACGCTTCGCCGCCATTGGCGTACGTCTTGTGGCGGCTACAGTAGTCTCTGGAGGGGTCGCAATCGCGGCCTCCGCCTTGGGTGCGGGCTGCTATGCGCTCGTCCTTCAGACTGTGCTATCTGCAGCGGTGGTGTTCTTCTGGAACATCTTAGCGCGACCAATCAGGCAGATAAACGCTCATTTCATTTGCACGCTTAAGAAGATATTCTCCTATTCTGCTTACCAGTTTGGGTTCAGCTTGGTCAATTACTTCTCCCGCAACCTCGATAACATGCTCGTTGGCGGTATGCAGGGAACTGCGGCCTTGGGCTTTTACGATAAGGCTTATAAATTGACAACCTATCCCATGACAGCGTTCTCCAGTGTCATAGGCTCGGTCATCCAGCCGTTCATGGCAGAGCATCAAGACGATGTCGACCGCATCTACGAGTGCTGGATGCGTATCGAAAAGCTGCTCTCGCTAGTGGGTGTTGCTGTGGCGGTGGTATTCAGCTGTGCTTCGGCGGAAATCATTGCTGTCTTCTACGGGCCAGGATGGGAGCAAGCCACGCCGGTGTTCGCCGTGCTTGCTTTGTCGGTCTACTTCCAGATGATGGGCAACCCTTCGGGTGCGTTTTTCCAGAGCATAGGACGCACCGATTACATGTTTAAGGTTGGTCTTGTGAACACCGCGATCACCATTACCGGGCTGCTGGCGGGCCTGGCTGGCGGTTCCATCCTCACAGTGGCTTACGGCATCTTCGCAGCATACTGCCTTCATATGGTTCCTCTAGCGTATTTCCTAGTGAAACGTGGTTTCGGCAGACCTTACTATTGCCTGCTAAATTTCTTGCCTGAGATTGCTGTTGGCATCGTGGGCATTGCTGCTGTTGCGGGAGTTGGCGCCTTTATACCCATGGAAGATGTTTTCCTCTCTCTCATCGTAAAGTTGCTTGTGAGCAGCATTGCGCTAATCACTGGATATGCGCTCACTGGCCAGCTGAAATACCTCACGGCTCTAATTAAGAGATAGCTCATTCTGATCGTTCCATCACGTATGGCACCTTGAAAACCCAAGATAGAAAGAAGATTCCCATGAAAATCGCTGTCGCCGGTACCGGCTATGTCGGCCTGTCCCTCGCCGTACTTCTCTCGCAGCACAACGAGGTCCACGCGCTGGACATCGTGCCCGAAAAGGTCGAGAAGATCAACAACTATATATCGCCCATCCAGGACAACGAGATTGAACACTTCTTGGCGGAGGCCAAGGCGGGGCAGCGCCAGCTCGACCTGCACGCCACTGTGGATGTGGCCGAGGCCTACACGGGCGCCGACTACGCCGTCATCGCCACGCCGACGAACTACGATTCCGATAAGAACTTCTTCGACACTTCCTCCGTCGAGGCCGCCATCGCCGCCGTGCGCTCGGTGAACCCGGACGCCTGGATCGTCATCAAGTCGACGATCCCCGTCGGCTGCACCGCGGGCCTTCGCGAGAGGCTGGGCGACGGCAAGATCTTCTTCAGCCCCGAGTTCCTGCGTGAGAGCAAGGCTCTCTACGACAACCTGCACCCCAGCCGCATCGTGGTTGGCGCGCCTAAAGACGACGTTAACGCCGTCGCGGCTGCCGAGCGCTTCGCACGCCTGCTTGCCCAAGGGGCGGACCCCGCCGAGCTGGAGCGCGTGAACGCCGACGGAACTATCGGCATCCCCGAGCTCGTGCTGGGCACCACCGAGGCCGAGGCCGTTAAGCTGTTCGCCAACACCTACCTGGCGCTGCGCGTGGCCTACTTCAACGAGCTCGACACCTACTGCGAGGTCCGCGGCCTCAACACCCGCGACGTCATCGACGGCGTGTGCCTGGAGCCGCGCATCGGCAGCCACTACAACAACCCCAGCTTCGGCTACGGCGGCTACTGCCTGCCCAAGGACACCAAGCAGCTGCTGGCGAACTACAAGGACGTGCCCCAGAACCTGATCGAGGCCATCGTGGATGCCAACCGCACGCGCAAGGACTTCGTCGCCGACGAGGTGCTTCAGATGGTGTGGGACCGCGTGTACGAGGGCAAGCCGAAGCCTGTCGTGGGCGTGTACCGTCTGACTATGAAGTCCAACTCCGACAACTTCCGCGCGAGCTCCATCCAGGGCGTCATGAAGCGCGTGAAGGCCAAGGGCGTACCCGTGGTGGTCTACGAGCCCACGCTGGACGCGCCGGAGTTCTTCGGGTCCGAGGTCACGCACGACCTGGAGGCCTTCAAGGCCGGCTGCGACGTGATCGTGGCCAACCGCTGGAGCGATGAGCTCGCGGACGTGGCGGACAAGGTGTACACGAGGGATCTGTTTAAGAGGGACTAGGGGAGAGGTGTACTCCCAGGATCTGGTGATATACAAAAATCGAATCTAGAGGGAGGCCGTATCAGCGTTGGCTGATACGGCCTCCTTTGATGTAACTCTGTTCCTAAAAACAAAACATGCGTTCGATTTGAAACTACATGAAGGAAGATCAATGCAGAATGCAAGCTACAATAGCAAACGAGTATTGGACTCGAGTCTAGCGGAGGATTATGGCGTTCCAAGATATCCTTGCTGCGATTGATATCGTCACGGGGCCTGACCCGGCCCATTCTATCCTGGCGTTTTCGATTGTCGTCGGGCTGTTTTTGCTGTGGTTGCGTAAGCAGGCTTTGGCGCGGTTTTACAAGGCCGGTATCTATGTTGCAGCACTGGCGTCCGATGCATTGTTTGCATCGGTAAAGCTTAGCCTTTTATGGTTGGCGGGTGTGGCATCGCCCTTTCTCGCGTTGAGTCTGTTCGCTCTTCTCGTCAACTATTTTTGGTGTGCGCAGCAGCTCGATGACATAGTGGACAAGGCGGATCCCTCTCTTCCCGAATGCGACTATGTAGCTGCCTTCAGGCTGATGAACTCGGTTGACCGTGATCGACTGTCCAGAATGCAGCTCACCTGCCTCGACAAGGATAGGATTTTCTGCAACATCTACTTGGGAAACAACGGCGTTGCGAAAAGAATGCTTGAGAACGAAAACTTAGAGCCGGCTTTCAGGCATTTCGCCCTCCATATTATCGCGGACGCCGCTTGCGATCGTGCTGGGTCGCAAGCGGAGCTCGAAAGCGCCTTGGCCGAGAAAACCGACAAGACAGACCCTTTCATCACGGTCCAGCTTTGGCACAACCGCGCGATTAGCTATGTCGTGAACGGTCAGTTCAAAGTCGCCGACGACGAGTTCAAGAAGACGTATCGCGAAGCTAAGCGTCTGGGCGTTCGGAATAAGTCGTTCCTCTTGCTGCTGTTTGAGAACGCAGCATTGAATAAAACGAAAATCGGCTTGCCTGATGGCGGCGTTAAAGAAGGGTGGGGGTTGATTGAGGAATGCGAAAAGGCGCTTGCTCCGATTGGCCCCAACGATTTTGGGCAGCTCTTCAATCTGCGGCTTCTTTTCATGAGGCAGATAGGGACAAGTATCGAGGACAGGAACAAGCTGTATTTGGTCGAGGTCAAAAACACCCTCAGCAATGCCTCCCTTTCCGAGCAACAGCGCGTCGTCGCTATGGCGAGCCTGGGCAGAATCGCGTGGTCCGACGGGCTCGATCCCGCACCCGTGCTCAATTTCTTCGCTCGATGCGATCGGTTTTTGTGCGTAAGCGACCCCGATGCACGCTACTATGCCCATAAGAACCTGAGTGCGATGCTTTCGGGCTTGGCGGTGAATGACCGCTTCCCAAATACTTTGGCTGAGAGCGTAATGCGGTATTTCAAGGATGGGGACGCGGAGCATGACTTGGATGTGATGGAGGATGGCCTTCCTCCCGAGGCGATTCTGCGGCGCTCCCAAGTGCTGCGAGAACGCGCTGCCCTAGCCTTAATGGTTGGAGAGAGCGTTGAGCGCGCCGTGTCGTACACTGATGAGGCTATAGGCCTCCTTGAGAGAAGCCTGCAGGTTATGGCGGCGCTCGAGTGTCGATGGCAGCTTGCCCGGCTGACACTGTACGACAAACCCGAGGTGGCGAAATTGCAGCTCTCGATTGCCGAAGAGCGCCTCGCCGCGCTCAATAAGCAACCGTCCCTCGGATATCCCTATTTCGAGATGAGCCTGTGCTACGCCTTGCTTGGTATGCGTGCGGAGTGCAGGGTCGCATATGAAAGGGCCGCCGGCTTCGAGACTCCGATGGGCCATTACGCGCCCGGCATTCGGATTAACAGGACCGCCGCCGCCTTCTGTGCCAGGTTCTACATACTTACGGAAATGCTTGGAAATCCCGAAGAGGTTTGCCCCTTGCTTAAAACTCGAGAGGGCAGGGCGTGGATGTCTCGCTATCCGAAGGTCTCTTCCCTGTCGAAAACGCTTCTTTGCGGGAAATTTCTTGGGTATGGGGATTTCGTGCCCGCTATGACGAGGCTATTCTTGGATGAGGCGGGGAAGCTATATGCCGAAACATGGCTCGTTGTCCAAGAGATCGGACTCGCGTTTGATCTCGATTCCAGAAAGCCCGGCGAAGAGTATGGGCTGGTTTTCGAAATCCAAAGGCACCCACTGATTGCCGATGGCGATGCCCTTGCAAGGGTGGCCGCGCGGCGCGGGCATACTGTGCTCGATGCGAGGTTGAACCAGTGCAACAAAGACCTTCTCGGGGCCGATGACGCAACCGCCGTATTCGATGTGCTGGATGCCTTGGGCATATTGGCCGAAGGGCGCGTGCCCACATTGGAAGACATCATGAAGAGCTACCTTGAAAGCTGTGTCGACGTTCCCGCCGGCGGTTGAGACGCCTCTGCCGAGGGGTAGCTTCGTCCTGCCGCGCTTCACAAAACGTTTCACAAAGTTCTCTTCGCTGGCCTAGTTTTCAACACGTAGCGCTGTAATGGCCCTGCCTGATTTATCCATCTAGCCCCTTGGAACTGCGGAGGAAATCCTGGACCAAAAGAGGACCGGCAGGATCATACGGATTTACAGCGCAGAACAAAAGGCGAAAGCCATCGAGACGTTCGCCGGTTTCGTATGCAGCACGGCCGACACCATAGCAGAGCTCGGCTAACCCAGCCGTGTCACACCCCACAACCGGCGGAAGGAATACCAGCTCGGCGGCGATGAGTTCCTGGAAGGGGAGCATCGCAGGCCGAGGTATTCCGATGAGGAGAAGCGGAATGCGGTCGATCACTACTCGGGGCACGGGAAAAGTCTAGCGCGCACGATAGGGGCCATGGGATACCCGAGCCGCAAGGTGCTCTCCAGCTGGGTTGATGAGCGCACCCTGGTAATCTGCGCTGTGTGCGAGAAGGAGTGATATGGAGGTTACGCAGACGACTCCTTCAACACCCCGCTCGCGCAACGAGCGCAGAAACGTCAACCATCCGGCATAGGACTCCGTGTCAACGGCATCGAGCCCGAGCGATCATCACCGCCATCTAAGCAGGCGCCGATGGCGGTGACGATCGCGCACGAGGAGGCGTGGCCCGGATCTCTGCATTTAATGCGGATCGCATCGTGCCAGACGTAGGGAAAGGCCGTATCAGAGAGGCCCCTGGTCTGCATGTCCTCAACGATCGCGTCGGACAACTCGCAGATCCTCGACACTTGGCTCGCGCTCATGCGGTCCACCTCGAGGGCAGAGGCGAGCCATATCCTGCGCGCGGTGTGGCGATGCTTGCGCCACTGCCTCGAGCCCTCGTCTAGCCGTGCGCAAAACACACCCTGGTAGGCGTTGAGCAACCTGTCGCCCCGCCTGCGCACCAGGATGGGTGGCGTGAGGTCGGGCTCTTCAGCTTGGTGTACACCGTGTTACGCGACACGCCCGTTTTTCAGGCATTCTCGGATATCGAGTCGACCCGCTTCCTCATCTGCCGTATAGAATGAACCGTGGACATGCTGATCACACCTTTCCGACCTCCCTGGTTGATATTTCTAGGCAGCAACCAAGGTAGTCGATTGTGATGGTTGGCGTGCCTGCCTTTGTGCCCTAAATGGTCAAGCCGAAGTGTTCAGTTTTCCGCTACCACAGACAGCAAGGCGCTGAATGCTGGCACGCATGTCGGTGGAATGTCGTGACATGAGCACACGGTCGGGGGTGGTGAACGAGTTCACAACGACATCGCCGCACTTGGCAGCCGAGGCTACCGCGCTATCCGAAGCGCTGCTCACCACTGGCACGATGCCCTTTGCATCCGCCAGGCCGTAACTGGCGATCTCGAGCCAATCCATCGTGGCGGCATTCCTGCATGGGAAGCGCCCGGGCCCCTCATCCCTGAACTTGGCCAGCCACCTGTAAAGGCAGGGCCTGCTTACGTGGTTGAGCCTACACCAGTCCCACACACATACTGGACGAGAGGCAGCGTTCGATGTGATCTGCCCACATGTTCCTGTGTTCTATGTTTGCCCGCGTCATCGCAACCTCCTGTTGAATAAGGCGTTGCGATAATTTTGCCCAAAGCTTATCAGGGTGTTAAGACGCGGCTATTTTGGTGTTTACACTAAAATCATAAAAGTCATATCATTTCATTAGTTTATTCATCTTTGGATGGAGGAAGAATGCCAACTAACAGCCAGATTCTGATAGACGGATTCATTTCGGACGAATTCTCTAAGCAGGCTGAGTATAGTTCTAAAGGGGACTACTTTGAACTGTTGGCCTCTTCTCGATACATGGCTCCATACGACCTTGACGACGATGAGATAGCGGAAGGGCTCATTGGAGGGTCGCGAGACGGGGGCTGCGATGCGATCTACATCTTTGCCAACAATAATTTCTTGAGTGAGGACGTCCAGATTAAAGACTACATCAATCGTGGATCAAGGGTTGAAATAGTTATTCTTCAGACCAAGGTTTCAAAATCATTCAAAGAAGACGTGTTCTTGAAGTGGAAGGACACCTGTAATGACCTTCTAACATTCGGTATAAATTTAAATGAATTCAATGATAAATATTCCGAACGTGTTATCGATACTTTTAGAAGAATAAGAGAAGCGATTCAAGCAGCAGCGATGGCCGGAAACGAAATCCGAATGAAGTTCGTGTACATCGCGAATGCGGATTCACCATCGGACGGCGTTAAGATTCAGAAAGAGCAGCTTCCGGCCGCCATTGACGAAATCGTCGGCGTAAGCCGATTTAGCTCTTCGTGCGTTTTAGTTGGAGCAGACGAATTGATGCGCATCTGGTCGCCTCCCGCAGAGAGCGGGCTTGTTATGCGTTTTTCGGGGTCCTATGCGTCGGTTCCTCAGAGAACGGACGTCTTTGGCCTGGTGTCTTTGTCGGATTACTACCGCTTCCTCACTGACGACCAGGGGCAGCTCCGTAGCTATCTTTTCGAGGCGAACGTCAGAGATTACGAGGGAAATGTTTCAGTCAACAAAGGAATCAGGGAAACGTTGGAGCATCCTAGCGAAGACGATTTCTGGTGGCTCAACAACGGAGTAACGATACTGGCTTCTGAAGCCTATCAAATAGCAGGAGCAGAAGTGAAAATGGAAGAGCCTCGCATCGTTAATGGACTTCAAACGTCATATGAAATATACAAATTTATGGAGTCTCGTACGGAAGACGCCGAAGATTCCAGAAATGTGATGGTAAAAATCCTTGTGCCCGGAAGCGATGAGACCAGAAACAGAGTGATACTGGCGACGAACAACCAAACTCAGGTGAAAAAGACATCGCTTCGCGCTACTGACCAAATCCATATTCAAATCGAACTCTACATGAAAAGAAATGGGTTGTATTACGAAAGGCGGAAGAACTATTACAAAAACCAGGGGAGGAAGAGGGAGGAGATCGTAACCCTCTCCTTTCTTGCGCAATGCATGATGTCGATACTTCTCGGCAGACCGGATCAGGCAAGAGCAAGACCGTCGACGCTTTTGTCTGACGAGGCTCAGTATAAGAAAATATTTGGGCAGGATGGCAACCTTGAGGCTTACTACAGAGCCGCTAGCCTTGGAAAACAGGTTTGCTTGAGGTTTCCGCAAATTAAGAGAGACTTAGAAGGGTCCCAAATAAGCGACATACGATTTTACGTGATAATGGGCGTTGCTTCCATCTTGTCCAAAAAAGATAACCTGACGTTCGGTGACATAGAGAAACTCGACCTTGACAAGCTGTCGGATGAAATTATTCAAGAAGTTGCGGACATGGTTTTGGATGTTTATCTGGCCCTTGGCGGAACATCCAAAACCGCTAAGTCCTACGCCATGGCAACCAAAGTCAAGGAAAAGATTTCGCTACAGTTACCTTAAGGTAATCCAAGGCTGCTCTCTAGAATGCTTTCAGCAGAGAGGTCCTTTTTGCAAAGGGCCTCTCTTTTTCCATTCGGTTCCGAACAGTTTGACGCTCACTGATCAGCCCGCATAGTCAGCCGCTTCGCTTTCAGCCCCAACCTTGATGCAAGCGTAGACGACGAGCGTGCACAGCCCCATGCCCATTCCAATCAGGTGCAGCAGGAAGGCCATTCTGCTCGCCTTCCTCTTCGCCTTCATGCGGCTTCTCGGGGGCGGACCCGTCCGGGCGGCACCCATGAGGCAACCGAGGGCATGTACAGGGCACAGGGGCATTAGACCACTGTATGAATCTCACGTACATAGCACAACGGCAGCCCCGTGCATTGCAGCTGTTAGCGCCGGGCGATTTTAGCCGCTAATAGTCAAACTATTTTGACCAATCCCG
>DXMG01000016.1:0-20069 GCA_019414325.1 Collinsella sp.
GCCTATGAGTCGCAGACGGTCGAGGTGGCAGGCATTACCTATGAGTCGGTGGCTCACGGTACGTTCTATCGTGGCGATGCCAAGCTACAGGACGGCTTTTACCTGCACATCAAGATCACCAACAACAACACAAAGAACAGGACGTTCAGTTCCTTTAACGTGCATGCTGCCCAGGGCGATCTTGAGGCAGGCGACCCGTTGTTTACTTCCGGCAAGGCGGCTGTGCTCGACTACGTTGCAAGCGAGGCCCCCGATGATCTGCACAAGGGAATTGACCTTTCCGAGAGGCCAGATATCGGCCCGGGCGAGACCGTTGAGTACGTGTATTTCTGGGCGCCCAAGACGGCGTACTACGGGCCCATCACTGTCGAGTTCGTAGACGCTTATGCCCCCGCCAAGAATCATGAGGCCATGCACTTTGACACCACGGGATGCGAGACCAAGGAGTTCAAGGCGGCCGGCGGTGTGGCCGATTCTGGTGACGCGGCCAATATGACCGGCATCGATTGCGCATCGTACAGTATCGAGGCCGCCGATGGGTACACGCTGGATTCGTCCAACGAAGAGCACGAAAAGGCAGACTTCTTCCACGACGAGACTGGAGGACGCCTGAACATCAGCATCTTCCCGCGCTCGCCGGAGGAAGAGGTTGCAAGCCTAGAGCAGATCTACGAAGGTAAGGAGACAACAACCGACCAGGTCGAGTACAACGGCATAACGTGGCTGCGCTTTACCGGTCCCGACAACGGCCATACACTGTTTGCGACGGCTCCCGCAACGGGTGAAACCGTCCGCGTGTCGATCGGCTGGAAGATCGACTGGGATGCTGCCGTGCCCATGATGGAGGCGCTGAAGCTCAAGTAACGCCGCGAGTCTCACGTCAGGCGACTCAGGGCTGGCTCCGAGTTATCAGGGCCAGCCCTTTTGGTGTTCGATGAGCCGAGTCGGCGTCTCTCGCAAAGGTAACTGGGAGCTAGCGAGGCGTATCCGAATTGACCTCATCGGCGGTGTCGTTTTCGAGCACCGTGCGGCGGGCGCTGTAGGCGACGAGGCCGGCGCCTGCCACGGCGAGTGCTGCAGCGGCTGCCGTAAGGGGAGCGTTGACATCGCCCGTGCCCGCAAGTGCGCCCGCTTTTCCGGAGCGCTTGTTATTGTCGTGGTCCTTGCCACTGCCGGAGCTGCTTCCGCCGGAGCCGCCGCCCTCGTCAGTACCGCCGCCACTTGAGCCACCATCGCCGTCCGCCGTCATCGGGGCGTCGTGAAGTCCTGTCGTATCCGCGCTATCGCATACGCCGACCTGAATTTCTGAGCGTTCGCATGCCGCGTCGGGCACATGAAGCTCGTGCAATACGGCACCCAGCGCCGAGTTTGCGCCCGGTCGGATTTCCTTGAGCGTTACGGGATCGAGCGCCACCAGGTCACGCGCCTTCGCATGCAGCGTTACGCGTTTGCCCACTTCGTCGCTCCAACTCTCGGGGATAGCGAAGCTCATGCGGAACTGTGCCGTGCAACCCGGTGCCAGCACGGCGTTGCCGTTGTCGGCTACCAGTGGGTGTGTTGCAAAACGTGTGCCCAGCGTCTCGAGCGCGTACTTCACGTGTGCCATGTCGTTGGCCGAAGCGTCTTCGGCAAGCTCTGGATCGTAGATCGAAGCCATGCGTGCGTTCGCTCCGAATCCGATGGATGCGCTGGAGAACGGCTGGCTGGAGCCCTCTCGGTACAGATCGATCGTGCCGGCGGTCAGCAAAGTGTTGCCGTCGTTTCGCACCGTGACCATGAAGGATTCGCCTGCTGCTCCGGGCACCACTGCGCCCGAGGTGGCAACCGCGCCCGTCGGAGTGGCACATGCCACCAAGGGTACTTCGATGCCGTGCAGCTCTGCCTCGCTCTGCCCCGCGCTCACAATGTGCGTGGCGAGCGCGGAGAGCATGCCTCCCGACGTCAAAAATGTCGTTATCTGATCGACGGGATGGTCCAGCTCGCACATCACGAACGGCTCCGTGAACAGATCGCCTGCCAAGGTGCTGGCGAAGATGCGGAAGTGCTTGCCCATCACTGCTACCGGGTTGCCTTCTTCGTCGTAGGTTTGCCCCACCTTGCCATCGGTGTTCTCTACATAGAGCGCGCACCTGCCGTTGTTGCTTACGCTAAACGATGCCGGGCCACAGCCTGCGGCACCCACGGGCTGCGTTGCAAATGCCGATGCGCCTCGCGTCCAAGTAATATGCTGCAGTTGCTCGTTGACGGTAGCCAAAAAGCCCGTGTGCTGCGGCCACGGCACCGCGTGGGGTACTGTGGCATCTGGCGACATAACGCCCCAGCTCGCAATGGACTGGCCGATCACGGCGTACGATGCACAGCCACAACCGCCTGCGGTCTCGTATGCAATGGGCACCACCATTTTGCCGTTGATATTCTCGGGCGCGCCGAGCTCGATGCTCGACGGTGCCTGCGGAAAGCGGAGGACCTGACGGAACGTGAGACTGTCGCCCGAAACGTCCGACCACAGGGTAAAGCACTCCAGCGCAACCTCGGCCTCGCTGCCGAGCGTCTTTTCTGCGGTGGTTCCGCGGCGGTGGAGGTAGGCGCCCGACAGGCGCCCGTCGACAAGTGTCTTGCCCACCGTGATGCGTGGGCACTGCAGGCAATGGTAGCCATCCTCCTGAAGGCGGCCGCGCGAGATGCTGCGCCACGACGTGTGCGATATCACGCGAACTCCGTCGTTGCTTATGCGCAGGCGCACAACGGACAGTATGCCGGATGTGCTCGCCGTATCGAAAAGGGTGTTGTCGCCGGCGGGGCGCACGCCCGAGACCAGCAGCACGTAGGCGTCCTGGTTTCCTCTTCCGTCCGTATATTCCACTACGTCGAAGTCGTAATCGTATATGCTGTCGCGCTCCACGTCGCCCTCGCCAAACCCAAGGGGAAAGTCCACAGGCGTGGGAGCGGACCACGTCCCGTTTGCCTTTGTGTGTACCACCAGGCGCGAGCGACCATTGTCGCCGTAGCGCACCGAGGCGATACGGAACAGGCATTCTACGCCGGCAATCATTGCCAGCTTCATGTGGGCTTCGCTGAGCACGCCAGCAAACAGCACGTTGTCGCTCGAGGGCTTGATGCCGCCACGCTCGTCCTCCGACACGCCGGCAGAATCGGCGTTCGGGTCGGCAACGGTGTTCGTTGCCTGACCGATGTAGGTGTACTCATACATCGGCGCGGCGTTTTCGTCGTTCTCTATCAGTGCATGGACGAAATGCTCGATCTGTCCCGTGTCGTCGCTTTCTGCATCCGCCTCGAGCTCAATGCGCGTGACCGCCCGATCCCAATCGCGCACGACAGGCGCGGCGTTTACGGCAGTGGCCTTAACCTCAGCGCGTGCGAGCAGCTCGGCGTTGGTGACGATGGTGGCCGATGCGATAAATTGCGGCACGCCGCCCGCCTCGATGTTGCCGGGCATGCCGAAGCGGGCATCCAACGTGTAAGGCGTATCTCCACCCAATGCGAGCTCAGAGCGCTGGAGCACATACTGGTTGCTATTGTTCACCGACATATTCCACGAATCGAGGAGTGTGGGCCACGATCCCGACCAAGCCTTGGTGGTCCACTTGAACATTACGAACTGGAGTATCACATCGACATCGACGTCTGCACCCACGCGCAGCCGCGGAAGCTGGTGCCCGTCCGCCTTCTCGTACCCAATGAACAGGGTGAGGGATGCGGCGCCACGCACGGCAGACGAGGCGACGCCTGCAACGCCGGCGCCAAAGGTAACGGCAAGCCCGATCTGGATGGTGAATGAGCCCGACGTGTTGGAATAGTCGAGCGAAATGTTCTTGAAAAACGCCGCGCCGCTGCCGTGCGTGTGGGCACCCACGGCGAGCGCCAGCTTCGCCAGCACCCAGGGGTTGACGTTTAGGAAAAAGGGCACCGGTCCTAGGGTAAACTGCTCGGTCCAATTGAGGTCGGTTCTTACCTGGAAGAGGGCCTTAATATTGCCGTATGCGGGGTCGTTGTTGCTGCCCCAGGTTTTGCCTACCCAATCGTAGGCGAGCGATCCGTACACCTGTGTGGCGATATCCATCGTGAACAGCAGCGTGCAATGGTGGCGAAGGAGCTTGGTGTTTCTTGGATCAGTGCCCGAACCGGCACTCATGCTCTTGTACTGATTCCACTTCCCTTCCATCTCGTCGAGGTAGCGGTTTGCCTGCTTGGCGCCCGACTCGCGCGGCGATTTCTTCCAGTATTCCAGATCAGGGTTGCCCGAATCGTTCATATAGCTGGCTGGTTTGTATCCTCCGCCAAACAGCACGTACCCGGCAAAAGAGAAATCGAACAAAATGGGGAATGAGGGCATCCAGCACGTGAACTTATTGCCGCCGATGCCGGGAAACGCCGCCGGAAAATCAAACGGAGTGATCTCTTGGTCCATGGTAGTAGGAATGATGGTGGTCGAGCCCGATTCTGCCTTTGCGGCCGGCGCGGTGACAACGGCCATGGGAGAGGAGAGCGTGTAGGTTTTGCCCTGATAGTCGAGCACAAAGCGCAGCTTGCATCCTTCCTCCAGAAGGCCCGATGCCGCATCGAGGAACTTGTCTTCGAGCGTGAATGTCGCCAGATTATCCGAACCCGATGCACCGGCCTTGACTTGGCCAATTTGCGTGACGGTTTCGGGCGAGCTGCCCGTGGCGGGCAATACCTTGTTGATGCACAGCGTTGCCTGTCCACCCTGTGGCAGATGTGCCTGCACGGTAAAGGAGTGCGTATCGGGCTGTTCGTTTGCCGTGTCGTCCTTCGGCAATGCCATGAACGTGGCTTCAGCGTACTGGATGTCCCATTCGTCGAATGTGAGCTGGCGAAAGTACGGCTCGCCATCGGAGAGCGGACGTGTGGGTGCGGTAATGGCGGTGCCGCCTTGGACACGCGCGAGGGGAATCTCGACATCGCGGTAGCCTTTCATGCTGATGGAGATACCGCCGTTAAAGTCGTACGCGTCAAGGAGTGTTGCCTCGTCCACGTAGCCTTCCGAAAGCGGCGCGACCTCAAAAATGGCCGTGCCTTCGTCATCGGTAGTGGCGGTGAGCTGCTTGCCTGCGGCATAGCGCGATGTGAGCGTGACCTGGGCACCCGCGATGGGCGTATTCTTGTTGGCGACATCGACCACGACCACACCAAACATGGTGCGCGAGAGAACGAGCACCCTGAAGGGGTCTTTTTCGTCGGCATAGGCTTCGGTGGGCGCGAACGGCAATATGAAGGCGTTTGCGCTTCCTGGCACGCGCGGCAACATAATGCTCGCCAGCGAGGACGCTCCGGCAACAAGTAACGAACGGCGATCAAGCATCTTTGGCTCCCATCCCGCAGGCATCGGTGGAAATAATCCAATTTTGCGAGAAGGCATCCTGTCACGGTAGTGCCGTTCGATGGCCAAAATGTCCAATTTGAGCGCGCGAAAGCGTCAGGCCCCCCGGAGCGCTTTCGATACGCCGGGCAGTCTGGCCGCTAGCGCAACATGTGGGCAACCAGCTCGGCGCGAGTTCCGATACCAAGCTTGGCATACACTCCTGATAGGCGGTTTTTAACAGTGCCCGGCGATACTTCCATGTGGCGTGCGATTTCGGCGTTGGTCCATCCGCGGCAGGCGAGCATGGCCATGGTGAATTCCGTGGTCGTTAGATCGTCGGCCACGTCCTCGCCCGAATCAGGGTTGTGGATGCGCCGCCAGCCGTAGCTGAAGCGGTACGTGATCTCGATGATGCGCGCGAAGTCGTCTGGGTATTGCGTTTTTAGGCACGCCTCGATGAGCCCCTGTAAAAGGCCGTGGTGCTCGCCAATGAGCTCGATAAGGCCGTCGGGGCGCGCAATGCCCCAAGCGGCTCCGAAGTGTGCCTTTGCGGCGTCGATGTCCTTGAGGCTCATGCATGCCATGGAAGCTGCCAGGTGCAGGAACAGTTCCGAGATCGGATAACTTCCCTGTTTCATGATCAGGGCGTTTTCCGCCATGCCCAGACTGCGGCCATATTCGCCGCGCAGGTACAGGGCATGCGCCATCACGTAGCTGGCGAACAGGCGCAGGCCTTCGGGCAGATGCGCCGCAAGCGGATAAAACTCTTCGGCGGAATACGGGGAAGGCAAGTGCAGCAGGACGCTCGCGGCCGAGGCGAACAGGATATGCGTGGCGTGGATAGCGGATGATTCCTCGTCGGCCGGCGTATCGAGGATGCCCGCAAGGCACCGGCGGGCGTCGGCGATACGGTTGAGCGACAGACTGGCATATCCGCAGATAAAGCATGCGGAATAGCGCAGTGCGGGGTCGGTGGCGTCAAGATAGGGGCGTGCTGTCTTGGCAGCGAGGGTGGCCTGTCCGCGAAAGTACAGCGCTTCTGCCGTGGCGATGGTGCGTGAATCGGGGTCGGAAATGCCTGCAACCGCAGCGTCAATCTGCCCCGGCACAAAGGCGGTGCACATCAACGGCATGGGAACGCATGGGTAGCCATCGCAGTCCATCTTCCATCTCCCAACAGCTGGCAACAATGCAGCAATTGCACTCCTGTTGCTCGGGACCGGAATTTGTGGGTATCGCCTACGATTATGCCGAACGTATAAAGGAAGACTAGCGGCTCTCTTGATTCCGAGGTCGAAGGGGGCGTTGTGCAAGGCATATGGGGCCGAGTGGAAGTGGATCAAAAGAGCGTTACTTGACGTTTCATGCATAATGCCAACCGTCCCGCGACATCACGTTCGCAGCGCGCAGGGGCCGGAGAACCTTCGCGATGAGAGTTGACGTTTAATACCTTGCATCGTATAGTGTGTATAGCACAGTATATGACGAGAGGAGGTGTGCGGATGGAGGCACAGATGAAGCGCGGCTTCCTGGAGGCCTGCGTGCTCGCGGCCGTCTCCGGCGAGGAGTCCTACGGCTACCAGATCGTGAAGGACGTACCGGCGAGCATGGGGCTCACGGAGTCGACGCTCTACCCGCTGCTCAAGCGCCTGGAGAAGGCCGGGTGCATCACGGCGCGCTCCGCCGAGCACAACGGGCGGCTGCGCCGGTACTACCGCATCACGGACGACGGGCGAGCGCGCATCGAGGAGTTCCTGGCCGAGTGGCCGTCCGTACGGGAGATTTACGCATACGTTGAGGAGGCGCACCATGACGCGCGATGAGTTTCTGGGCCGGTTGGGCGAGCTGCTCGCCTGCCTGCCGGCCGAGCAGGTGGAGGAGACCAAGGCGTTCTATGCGGAGGCCATCGCCGACCGCATGGAGGACGGTATGAGCGAGGAGGAGGCCGTGGCCGCCATGGGCACGCCCGGCGAGGTGGCGGAGGCCACGCTCGACGACCTGCCCGCCGTGCCGCGCGCGATCGCGAGGACGCGCCGGCGCAGCACCGCGCTGCTGTGGGTGCTGGCCATCGTGGGCTCCCCGGTGTGGGTGCCGCTGCTCGCCGCCTTCGCCGCCGTGGCCGTCACGGTCTATATCTGCATCTGGGTGCTGGCGCTCTGCGTGTGGATCGTCGCGGTGGCACTCGGGGGCGTGGGCGTAGTTGGGCTCCTGCTTGCCGTAAGCGGCGTCATCATCGGCCACTTCCCGTACGCCCTCGCCTCGGCGGGCGTGGGGCTCGGCCTCGTCGGCGTGGCGCTCTTCGTTGGTGCTGGCGCTTGGGCAGCCTCAAAACAAATTGCGCGCCTCTCGGCGCTCTGGGCGAGGAAGGCCGCCTCGCCCTTCTGGAAGGGTAAGGGCGAGAAGGGCGGCGCTGCCGCGCATCTCGCGGCGTAGAAAGGAGTGAGTACCATGACCAGTGCGAAGAAGATCTACCTCGCCGTGGCGGGCGGGCTCGTTGCCGCGGGTGTTGTCCTCGCGGGCATTGGCTTTATCGCTTCGGGTTTCGACCCGGCCGTGTTCACAACCCATATAGACACACGCGACAGCACCATCGTGCTCGGCGGCGTCGAGGTGGACGACCCGATGGGCCTCCCCCTCATCGAGCAGCTCGCCAATCTGGGCGAGATCGACACCTCCGGCGTCGCGGATCCCGCCGCGCCCTAGGCGCAGCGAGCCCGGGCGCTCTGCCCGCCAAGCTGCGTAAGCCGGCGAAACCCGAACCTCAACCTCTACGCAACTGGCCCCAAGCCTGCGCCGATTCGCTCTCAGCGCCGCGCGGGGGCCCGTGACGCATGCCCAAAAAGGTACGAGGAGAAAGGAACGCGATGACGACAACCACGCCCTTCCGCCTTCACGGGGCCACGCAGGACCGGAAGCGACTGGGCCGTGCGGTGGGGCTGTGCTTGGATTGGCTACACTGATATGGACAGTTCCGTGAGGGGTGCGAGAGGCGGGACTCTGGGGAGATCTTCGAGGAGGAGTGTCTCGACTGGAAGCGTGGGTTCAGTGGAGCAGGAACCTAATCTCTGTCTCTCTTGCTTTTTTGATTTGTTGAGAAGCCGGCATTTGGGGGCATTTTGGATAGCGAACAGTTCAAACAAGAAGCTGAGAAAATAGAACAAAGCCTGAGTGCCTTGAGAGTCGCCGAGCGCAATGCAGTGATTCCCTTCATGAACGGCGACTTTACCCAATGGGATCTATATCTGGCATCCTCCTCTGAGTATGCGATGAGACTGATAGACGGATTCATCTCCATGCTCGAGTCGAGGAATCTTGTTTGCGTCGCCCAGCTTCTCCGCGCACAGGTTGGAGTCTGCCTGCGGACATTCGCATTATTCGCCGCCGAAGACCAGGATGACTTTCTCAAGCAGGTGTTTCAAGGTGTGCCTGTGAACAAGCTGAAAGATTTCTCGGGTGAGAAGATGTCCGATGGAAGACTTCAAGACTTACTCGAGAAGTTCGATCCAAAGGTAAAAGATGTATACAAGGTGACGTCTGGATTCGTCCACTTCTCCATTGATATTCTGCCGAGCATGGGTGTGCCTGGGGAGGGCTATGAGGTCGAGTTTAATTTTGGAGCCGAGCCCAACGAGAGAAACAATGCGCCTCTCGTGGAATGCGGCAAGGCGTTCTGCCACTATGTCGACCTGCATCTCCAGATGCTCCATAAGGTGATTGCTTCGGATGAATGGTATGCCGATCGATTCCGTATCGATTCCGATGGTCCTGCAGACGAGGCCTCGAAAAGCGAGAAGGTGTAGGTCGAACGCATTGACGCTGCCTTGACAGCATCCCGATATGATAACGAATGGGAGGTTCCCTGCGAAATGTGCGCCTCTGTATATTCTCGCTAGGACGCCCTCGACCGATAAGGCATCGTTGAGTTCAATTTGAGTTCAGCTCGGGTGCCTGAAAATCGCCCAACTCTGATAAAAGGGGAGACGACGGTACACCACGTAGACGAGAGGCTATGGAAGTGCACGATTTGATTATATTGGCGCGCTAAACCGCCCCGCTGCCCAACTTGAACTCCGCTCACGCGTGTATGGGGCTGCGAGAGGTAACGGCCTGCGGCCTCCTTTGTGTGCTCGATGATATCTTCGAGCATGCCGGGCATGGCGGAGACATTCGCTGCAATCCAGCCGTGTTCAAGCGCCGTTTCGGATAGGAGCGAGATGGGGCTGTCTTGCCCGTTTCCCTTGCACCCGTAAAGATGGTTGACAGTTTGGGGTCTCCCGGGTCTTTAGCTTTTACCGTGCTAGATGCCTCATGGAAACTGTTGGACTTTAATCAGACAGACCCAGCATGTCGTTTTCCTCCATGAGGACATCGGCTAAAACCGCAACACCTATGCTTGTTTAAGCAAACTTCCTGATAGTCGTGGAGCTGCTGTAGCCCGACATGCAGGACATCGCTCGGCTTAAACACCGGATGCCGCATCCGCGAAACGAGTTGCGGTGCACCCTGTTCCAAAAGGCTGCCAAGTACCATGGCGTGAGCGTTGGGGTAGCCATCATTCAGCGTGGATACATCCGGATGCGCATAGATCCAGACGATTCCAACGTTCTCGTATTTCCCGTGCAGGTAATCGAAGAGGGCAGGCGACACCATACAGTTGCCGCGACGGTCACGACTCTGTCGGGGTTTTCTGCCGCAAGCTTCCTCTGCGCATCCTGAATCCCCGCCAGGACTTCGTCCTCGGCATAGATGCGAACTGCCTCCCATTTCTCATGTCCAAGTTTTGGGACGCGTTTCACAATGTCGAGTGGGACTCCTGGACAGTCGGATCACGTGGTGGCCCCCTTTGAGAGGGTCACGAGCATCACGGTTCCGTTCTCGGAACTTGCTTCGACCTCTACAGCGCCACCGTGAAGCGCCGCAATCTCCCAAACGAGCGCTAGTCCGAGTCCTGCGCCGCCGTATGCCCTGCTGCGGGATTTGTCTAGACGAAAGAACGGCTGGAAGATGCTATCACGGTACTGCTTGGGTATTCCCGAGCCCTCATCTTTGACTCGCAGGAGTACGTGGCTGTCGCTGTCGCAGATGGAGACGTTGACAGTCGAGCCGGGGCGGCTGTAACGGATGGCATTTTCGACCAGGTTAAACACCAGCCGATAGAGGAGCGTGTCGCTCCCGATCACTAAAGCGTCTCCAGCACAATTGAGGGCTATGCCCTTATTTTCGGCAAGTGGCGCAAGGTCGGTGAGGACCTCTTCGGACAAGGGGCCAAGTTCAACATCGTCCTCGCAAGGAATGCTGCGGAGCTCACTCATCTCGAGCAATACCTTGGTCATCTGCGACATTCGCTCGGTTTGTTCTTGTAACAGGTCGAGCAGCTCGGCTGTTTCGGGTTGCAAACCGGAGTGCTCGGAGATGAATAGTTCAATCTGTGCCTGCATAAGGGCGAGCGGGGTGCGCAGCTCGTGTGCGGCGTTGCCGGTAAACTGGCGCTGTGCAGAGAACCCTTCGCCAAGACGGGCGATCATGTCGTTGAATGAGGCGCTGCATCGCTGTAGCTCGGTGGGTACATCTTTGCTGAGCTTAATTTCGCTTAGATTGTCAGGCTGCACGCGTTCAACCTGGGCTGCAAAAGCCCGTAGCGGTTTAAGTGCACGGCCGCTCACAAAGTATGCCAGCACGCCGCCAAGGAGTGTGATTCCAGCCGTGATGCACCAGGTTGTCGTGCCAAAAGACTCTTGTGCGTCGTTTACGACGATCGTGACCTTTTCATCGAGGGTCGCTTTCGTTGGATCGAACGCTTGGGGCGAATCTTCGCCGGTTGCGTTAAAGGCCGAGATGTCACTGCCGATGGCATCCATGTAGCGCATGCCCGTATAGCCGACCAGGCAGTTCGTCAGCACGCACGCTGCGCACGTGAGCAGCGCCGTCATAATCGTTATGCGCCATTGCAGCGAAAGTCTTTTCATTCGCTATCCTCCATAACGTAGCCCTCTCCAATCCGATTGCGAATCGGGTCGTATCCCAATGCGCCACGCAGCTTTTTGCGGAGTGACGAGATATGAACGCGGGTTGCGTTGCTAAAGCTGTTCACGCTGCTATCCCAAACGTGCTCGATAAGCTCCTCTTGACTTACCGGACGCCCCTGATTAAGCATCAGGTATTCCAAGATTCCCGTTTCCTTGCGCGTAAGAGATAAAGCCTCGCTGTCCACGGAAGCGATGCGCGCCTTGGTGTCAAAGCTGAGCTTTCCGCAGGTTAAAACTACGTCGCTTTGTGTAAAGCGTCTTAGGGTAAGGCTGCGAATCCTTGCCGCAAGCTCGTCCAGATGAAACGGCTTGGTGAGGTAATCGTTGGCGCCGGCATCAAGTCCGGCGACTTTATCGGATACTTCGCCACGTGCGGACAGAATCAGCACTTTGGTCTCGCAGTCAGTTTTCCTAAGTTCCCTGAGTACGGTCATGCCGTCGATACGGGGAAGGTTGAGGTCGAGTACCACGAGGTCGAAGGCCTCAACGTCCAGTAGGTCGAGCGCCTCCTGTCCGTCGTGACAGCAGTCGACGCTGTACGCCAAGTTTCGCAAGCTGCGCGCGATTGCATCACACAGCGCCCGCTCGTCCTCGACGATTAAAATACGCATAACAGTCTCCTTGCACATTCCAAATCGCGCTTAACACGGATTTTATAGCCGATATGGTCCAATGGTCGCGTAACGAAAGGAGTGGTCAGGTTGTTCAAAGCGGTAAAACCCGTGGTACAGGTCGCTTTGTTGATCGTCGGAATTGCCATGGTGTGCTTTGGCGTTATGCGTGGCGAGGCAGATGCCGTGCTGGCCAAAGCGATTAGGCTGTGCTTGGAGTGTATCGGAATTGGATAAAAGAGGAAACACTGCGTCGCATGTTTTGGCCCGATTTCGCGGATTCATTCAGGCGGCGGCGACGCTAATTACCAACATTCACCTGCCAAACTTTGCCAAAGGCGGCATCTATCAGGGCGCAGGAAAAACAGTCTGCGTACCTGGGCTTAATTGCTATTCGTGCCCCGCGGCATCGGGTGCGTGCCCCATCGGGTCATTCCAGTCGGTGGTAGGTTCATCCAAGTTCAACTTTTCCTACTACGTAACCGGTACGCTCATTTTGCTCGGCGTGCTGCTGGGACGCTTTGTATGCGGCTTTCTGTGCCCGTTTGGCTGGCTTCAGGAGCTGCTTCACAAGATTCCCGGCAAAAAGTTCTCCACGAAAACGCTTAAGCCGCTCACGTACATCAAGTATGCCGTGCTGCTGTTTGCCGTGGTGCTGCTGCCTGTCTTGGTGGTCAACGATGTGGGCATGGGCGACCCGTTCTTTTGCAAGTACATCTGCCCACAGGGCGTGCTCGAGGGTGCGATTCCGCTGTCCATCATGAATACGGGAATCCGCTCCGCGCTGGGAAAGCTCTTTACCTGGAAGCTCGCGATTCTCATTGCGGTTGCGGTGCTGAGCGTGTTGTTCTACCGCCCCTTCTGCAAATGGATCTGCCCCCTCGGTGCGTTTTATGCGCTCATGAACAAGGTGTCGTTGTTGGGGATTCAGGTTGACCAGTGCAAATGCGTTTCGTGCGGCAAGTGCGCCAAGGTGTGTCTGATGGACGTGGACGTTACGCGTACGCCCGACCATGCCGAGTGCATTCGTTGCGGCAAATGCGTGGGCGCGTGCCCCGTCGATGCTATTAGCTTTCGCTACGGGCTGGGTGTGACGGGCGACAAGCCCACGCAGCCCACGCAGGCCTGCGAAAACAAATAGGTACCTATATAAGTTTCGATATAAACGGAGGAACCATGAAACTGTCAAAAATTGCGGCCTTGTTGATGCTGCCCGTGCTGGCGCTGACTCTCGCGGCGTGCTCTGCCCCCAAGGGCGACGCGAAGGATGCCACGAGCGGCGATGCGCAGATTGCCGAGCTTGTGGCACAAAAGCCGTCGAGCGCCGAGGAGGCGGCCAAGCTGTACCAGCAGCTGCTGCAAAAGGAAAACGAGATCTTTGCGAGCGATAACGCCCTATGGGAAAAGGTGTTCCTTGCGGCCAACAAAGACACTCCCATGATTGAGGACGGCAAGAACTACGGCGACTTCTTGCTCGATACCATCGAGGGCGCCAAGGATCAGTTTGCGGCTGACGAGCTTAAGACGCTTAAGGCCGGCGCGCAGCAGGTCAAGGAGATCGAGGACAAGCTCATGGCGCTGGAGAAGGAGTTCCCCGGATGCGGCAGCACGCCCGGCGAGGGGGAGAGCGTCGATGCCTCGACCGCAGGCATGACCAACGGCGAGAGCGGGGAGACGAAGTTCCCCAGCTTTAAGGGCAAGGACTTGGACGGCAACGATGTAAACAGCGACGAGCTGTTCTCCAAGAACAAGGTCACCGTCATGAACTTCTGGTTTACCACCTGCAAGCCGTGCGTGGGAGAGCTGGGCGATCTGGAGAAGCTCAACAAGGAGCTTGCCGAGAAGGGCGGCCAGGTCGTGGGCGTTAATTCCTTTACGCTCGACGGCAAAAAAGACGAGGTGGCCGATGCCAAGGACGTGCTTTCCAAGAAGGGCGTGACGTATAAAAACATCTGGTTTAAGTCGGACAGCGAGGCCGGAAAGTTCACCTCCAACCTGTACTCGTTCCCGACCACCTATGTGATCGACCAGAACGGCAACATCGTGGGAGAGCCGATCATGGGCGGTATCAACTCTGCTGAGCAGCGTGAGGCGCTCAACAAACTGATCGATCAGGCACTCGCGAAGAGCGAACAGTAGGTTCGAATGCGACAAAGGTGTGACAAAGGGGCAGTCCCTTTGTCACACCTTCGATGTTATGTGCGGGATGGTGCGCCATGCGGCGTGCCGTCCCGTTTTTTGTTCGTTACATTTTTGTTCGTTACATTCCTTGCTGGTACCGGCAAAAAAGCTGATAGAGTAGGTCAAACGCGTTGGATGCGAACGGCGGGGGAGAGGTTGCCGTCCATGCTGGATCTCAGAGTTATTTGCAAAAGGTACGTTACGCAGTCGTTTACGCAGGTAGCGCTCGACAGCGTAAGCCTGTCTTTTCGCGATAACGAGTTTGTAGCCATCCTGGGTCCTTCGGGCTCGGGTAAAACTACGATGCTCAACGTCATTGGTGGACTCGACCATTTCGATTCCGGCGACCTGCTGATCGATGGCATCTCGACCAAGGACTTCAGCGACCGCGATTGGGATGCCTACAGAAACAATCGCATTGGCTTTGTGTTTCAGAGCTACAACCTCATTCCGCATCAGAGCATTTTGGAAAACGTGGAATTGGCGCTTACACTCACGGGCGTGGGACATGCCGAGCGCCGCCAGCGTGCGCGTAAGGCGCTCGAGGCGGTTGGTCTGGGCGAGCACGTTGACAAACGCCCGAACCAGCTTTCGGGCGGGCAGATGCAGCGCGTGGCCATTGCCCGCGCCTTGATCAACGATCCCGAGATTGTGCTGGCTGACGAGCCGACCGGCGCCTTGGACTCAACGACATCCGTGCAGGTTATGGATTTGCTCAAGGACGTTGCGCGCGATCGTCTGGTCATCATGGTCACGCACAATCCCGAGCTGGCGTACCAGTACGCCACGCGCATCGTCAGCCTGGCGGACGGCAAGGTCACCGACGATTCAGATCCCTTTGATGCTACCGAGGCCGCGCGTCGCGAGGCCAAGCCCACGCGCAAAACCTCGATGAGCTTTGTGACGGCGCTGGGGCTTTCTGCCCGAAACCTCATGACCAAGAAGGGCCGTACGGCCATGACTGCCTTCGCAGGTTCGATTGGCATTATTGGTATCGCAGCGATTCTGGCGCTCTCCAACGGCGTAAACGGCTACATCAAAAAGGTCGAGGAGGACACGCTCTCAAGCTACCCGCTTACGATTTCCAAACAAGATTACGACCTGTCGTCCATGATGGGCGGACAGGGGGCTACCGATGAGGAGGTATCCAAGGGCGAGGCCTCGTCCGATGACGCTACCGGTGGCAAGGCTAAGGGAACGGATAAGATTCCCGTGGTCACGGCCGTAAAGGATATGTTCGCAAGCGTTAAATCTAACGATATGACGAGCTTTAAGGCATGGCTTGACGGTGGCGGCGACGGTATCGACAAAGAGGTCAACGCTATCCAGTACGGCTACGGCGTGACGCCGGTTGTCTATCGTTTGAGCAAGGGCGACGAGAGGCCCGTTCGGCTTGTTCCCAACGCTATGACCGAGGCCATGAGCGGAGGCGTAAGCTCGGCGGCAACGGTGAGCATGGATTCCATGGGGACCTCGGTCTTTAACGAGATGATTGACGACCAGAGCCTGCTCGACAGCCAATACGATGTCGTTGCCGGCCATTGGCCCACGTCCGCCAACGAAGCCGTGATGGTGCTTTCGGACCGCGGCACGGTGGGCGACTATACGCTCTATAGCATCGGCGCGCTGGATATCGATGAGCTCAACGACCTGGTCAACAGCGCCATGACGGCCGACGGCAAGGTCGAGACGCCCGAGACCGGCACCGACTTTACCTACGACGATGCGCTGTCCACGACATTTAAGGTGTTGTCGCCGGCCGATGCCTATCGCAAAAACGAAGAGACCGGCATGTGGACCGACATGTCTGGCGACGCCGACTTTATGGCCGCCAAGGTTGCCGACGGTATTGACGTGCGCATTGTGGGCGTGGTGCGACCCAACGAGACGGCCAACGCGAGCGCATTGACTCCGGGCATTGCCTATACGCATGCGCTGACTTGCCAGCTTATGAAGCGCGCCGCCGATTCGCAGATTGTGCAGGAGCAGCTTGCCCACCCCGAGACGGATGTCTTTACGGGCAAAACCTTCGACGAGCTGCAGAGCGAGGCCAAGCAAGGCGTTGATTTGGGTAGCATGTTCAGCGTGGACGAGGCGGCACTGAAGAGCGCGTTCTCGTTCGATACGTCTGCGCTCTCGGGTGCTGCCGGCGGTATGGACCTGTCGGGTCTTGACTTGTCCGGGTTGGATATTGACCTTTCGGGCGTAGGTAAGGATATCGACTTTAGTGACATCATGGCCAAAGCGCCGACCCCAGATTTCTCGGGCATCTTCGACGGCCTGGAGCTCACGCCCGAGCAAATGCAGCAGGTGGGAACGCTTGCCAACCAGCTGTTTGAGGGCTTTTTGCAGTCTGATCAGTTTAAGGCGCTGTCGCCCGAAGATCTTAAGGACGCATCAAAGCTCGCCGCCGCATTCTCGACGTATCTTGAGAATGATGACGCGGCCCAGCAAATCCTGGCCCAGCTAAAAGCGCTGGGCGGCGATGCCCTGTCCGAGCGCCTGCAGCAGGCGATGACCGACTATGTGCAAAAGCAGCTGGCTCCGTATCTGCAGCAGGCTATGGATCAGGTGATGCAGACAATTAGCGAGCAGATTGCGACAACGGTGTCAGCTCAGCTCAAGGCGGGCGCGGCGGGGCTCATGGGCCAGATGGCGATGCAGATGTCTTCGAGTTTTGCCAACTTGGCGAGCGCTATGCGTGTGGATGCGAGTGCCTTTGCTCGCGCCATCCATTTCAACATGGACGCCGAGGACCTGAGCTCGCTCATGACGAGCTATGCCAAGGCGTCAAAGCTCACCTACGACAATAATCTGACCACGTTGGGCTATGCGGATGAGGCGGACCCCATCTCGGTCAAGATTTTCCCGCGTGACTTTGAGGCCAAGGAGCGCGTGCTCGATCACATCGATGCGTACAACAAGCAGGTCAAGGCCGCTGGTCACGATGAGCAGGCAATCTCGTACACCGACTACATGGGCATCATCATGGGTTCGGTGACCGACATCGTGAACACCATCAGCTTGGTGCTCATCGCATTTGTGAGCATCAGCTTGGTCGTCAGCTCCATCATGATCGGCATCATAACCTACATCAGCGTACTGGAACGTAAAAAGGAGATTGGTATCCTGCGCGCGATCGGCGCGTCGAAGCGCAATGTGGCCAACGTGTTCAACGCCGAGACTTTCATCGAAGGCCTCATTGCTGGCGTCTTCGCCATCGTCGTCGTGGTGCTCGTGAGTTTTCCGGTCAATGCCTGGGCGCTTGCGGTCAAACAGGTCCCCAATCTGATGAGCCTGCCCGTGCAGGATGCGCTGGTGCTCATCGCGATTTCGGTGTTGCTGACGGTTGTCGCTGGCCTGCTGCCGGCCCGCAGCGCATCCAAGAAAGACCCCGTGGAGGCCCTACGTTCCGAATAATGTGACAAAGGGACAGTCCCTTTGTCACATTCGAGAAAAGGCGCGGGAAGGGGGTGACCCTTCCCGCGCCTTTTAGTTTGTTTTGCCCATCAGCGTGATGCGGATACTTGGATGGGTGTATTCGTCAAACTCATCCTCGGGATCGGTATCAAACGAGTAATACGTTTTGACGGGGTCGTCACTCGTCCTGATAGAGATTCTCTCGTAGAGTGAGCCGTTCAAAAATGCCTGCCTAAACTCTTCGGGGAGCTTCTGCGGTGCTAGGAGCTCGGGGCTTGCGGTCTTGACGTCTATGGTTTGGACAACAGAGGAAAGCGCGTCAAGGTCGAGCTCGATACGGGCAAGGTTGTCCTCGAGGCTCGCGTCGGGGTCGATCTCTGCCGCGTAGCTCACTTCCGTGAGCGTTCCCTTGTTGTCAAAATCCAGGTACGTATAGGTCTTTTGAGTATCGGAGTCGCCGTCGTGCAGATAACCGCGGACGTGATAGCCGTAATCTTGATATCGCTCGTAGGGGTCATCGGCGGACACGTACTCGCATGAGGGCTCTAATGCCTTGCGTGCGATGGCGATCTGCTCGGCCGCGGCCGCGGCGTTCTCCTGCATCTCGATGTTTCCCTGCGCCAGCTGCGGGATATAGGCGCCGCATACGATCGCGAGGGGCAGCGCCACAAGCGCGACGACCCACTTCTTTGCACGGGGGACAGACACGCCACAGGCCTCTGCCATAGCCTTCGCGTTGGCAAAGCTCTCGGCAAGCACGTCTGCCGCGGTGGCGACGGCGCCTGCGGCAGCGGCGACTTCTGCCGCGCCGCCCAGGTTGCGCGCGGTCTCGTTGTCGCTGTTCTTGAGCAGGCGCGCGGCGGCCTGCGTGCCAACAACGCCTGCGATTTGTGCCGAGCGGTCTTTCTCACTCTGCTCGACGGCGAGCCGGCGCTGCATTTCCTTCCACTGCTTGCCACGCATGCCAAAGCGCGGGGCGAGAGCGCAGTAGCAGAATATAACGAGCTCGATGGCGGTGAGCACCAAGGCGGTCATCATGCCTGTCTCTTGGAAGCCTTCGTGATGGAAGACGATGTCGTCGATCATTTCGAAAGGAATGATCGATAAGGGCAGCACGAATGCCATGGCAAGCGCCGCGCCGGCAACCTTGGGGCAAATGCAGTATCGCTGGATGCGCTTACGTTCTTGTTCGGAGAGTGTTGCCATAGCTGGTCCTTGGAGTCGTGGCGGTCATTACGGCGCGCGGCGCGCGGGATGTATCAGTCTGAGCTAGCGCTGGATAAGAACATAGAGCAAAATACTCAGCGCGATGAGCAAGATACCCGCGATGTTAAACATCAGCGTGGCAAAGTCGCCCACGATGGGGCGCTCGACATAGCTCTTGTCTGGGCTGCTGGGGTTGTAGTGCACAGTCATTTGGCTGCCGAGGGGCCAAAGCTGCTCTGCGAGAGTATCTAGGCGTGCGATGGGTCCTGTCTGTACGTGCAACCAGCCCTTGGCGTCTTCGTACGCCGCGCTTTGCGTGCGGACGGGGAGTCCCGACAAGCTTTTGGTCTTTACGCCGCGGAATTGTTTTCTCACGTGGTACCGCGTGCCGTCGACGGTGTACTCCAAAACGGGATACATTCTGCCTTCGCCCATAAAGCGGTGGTCAATGACCGTTCCCATGATCATAGCGGTGCAGGCCTTGGCTTTCCTGCGGGCGGCGGCTTTCATGAGCGTGCTCATTCCGATAAGCAGGATGCCGATGCCTCCAACCGAGATGAGCGCGAGCAGGGATATCTGCGACGTGGTCACGGCGTTCTCCTTTGGCGCGATACCGTCATATGTGACTCAGTATAGGGAATCCTGCCATCGATGAGTGCATGGTCATGCGGCTAAAGTGTCTTGACGGCTCGATGGGTTCGCCATTTGCGCCTTCTCCGGTCCATACAAAAAGCTGTACGTCAGCATTCAAAGATGTCAAAAAATGTTGACTTTGGATGTTGACGTACATGTTTTGGAGTGGATGAAAGGTTAGGGTGGCGACTTTGGAATAGGGCAGGCGCTCCTATATCCACTCGATGATGCCGCTTTCATCGTGCTCGCCGCGCCGCCGATTTGTCGGCCTTTGTTGCGTTAGAGGTACCTTGCCGCGAACTTCTCGAGGCTGGCGTTGCTTGCGTTGTTGAGAATGCCGCCGTCAACGATTTTTGCGCCTGGAGCGCTTGCCCTAAGGACCGACGCCGTTTTGCCCATTCCGCTTCCGCCCGAGGTGGCAAATAGGACGATTGTTTTGCCCGTCAGGTCGTAAGACTCAAGGAATGTGTTGATAATCGCCGGCGCCACGTACCACCAGATGGGGAAACCCAAAAAGATGGTGTCGTAGTCTTCGATGTGCTCGACTCTGGAGGTTATGGCAGGGCGGCAGGAGGGGTCGGCGGCCTCGCGCGTGCTGCGGCTCTGTTTGTCGCGCCAGTTAAGGTCGGCGCTTGTGTATGGATTGGCGGG
>DXMG01000016.1:20079-28747 GCA_019414325.1 Collinsella sp.
CAATGGCGAACAGGTCGCTGTCCGTCACGCGAGCCAAGTGGTTTGCAACGTCCATCGTGGTTCCCGATGCACTGAAATATGCCACAAGTGTCTTAGTCATTGGAGTCCCTTTCGTTGCTGCGGTTTAGGCTTTATGGTGAGGTGCTATTAAGTGACGCCTCATGGCTGCGATGCTGAGCGGCTTGAACAGCATCCGGTCGAGGCGCTGCGTAGCCGATAGATGAGATAGTCAAGGCATTCGAGCTTCTGTTGCCCCGCGTGTATGTCGTTGAGCAATTCGCGGCGATGCCGTTTTAGTAGGCAAATGCGCGCGCAGTCGCTGGCGGCCGAGCTGTACAGCTCGATGAGATCTTCGCTGCAGCCGGCGTCGTGTAGGCCGTTGATGATGTTGTCGTTCATGTCGTCACTTTGCGATTTTGACTTTGGTAGTGCCGGCAAGCGGCTTTTCACCGGGACGGGCCTTGGGACCAACGAGCGCGTGCGGTTGATAGAGCTCTTCGAGGAACTCGATCTCGGCGGGGGAGAGCGTTATGTCGAGCGCGGCCACGGCGTCGTCGACGCGCTCGGGCTTGGAGCAGCCCACGATGGGGGCCTCGACGCCACGTGCCCAGTGCCATGCCAGCGCAATCTGCGCCATCGGCACGTCATGATCGGCGGCAATCTTGGCCACGCGCTCAATGACGGGCATGTCGATGGCGCGATCATGGTCGTACTTGTTGGCCATGGTCGTGTCGGTGGTGCCACGTGTGCTCGAGCTTTCCCACGTGGGGCGGCAGAGGTGTCCCGACGCCAGGGGGCTGTATGGCGTAAGGGCCATGTCAAACTGGCGGCACACCGGAATCATCTCCCGCTCGTCCTCTCGGTACAGCAGGTTGTAGTGGCACTGCATGCTCGTAAAGGGCGCCCATCCGTGGTCGCGCGCGACGATCTGCAGGTTGTGCAGCTGGTAAGCATACATAGCGCTGGCGCCGAGCGCGCGAACCTTGCCCTCGCGCACCAGATCATCGAGCGCTTCCATGGTCTCTTCCATGGGAACGTCGTAATCGAAGCGGTGAATGATGTAGAGGTCTAGGTAATCGGTGCCCAAGCGCTTGAGCGAGCCTTCGATCTCGCGTTTGATGGCGTCGGCGGAAAGGCCGCCTTCGTTGAAGTGAACCTTGCTAGCCAGCACGACGCTCTCGCGAGCGATTCCCAGATTGCGCAGGGCGGCGCAAATGTACTCTTCGCTCGTGCCAAAGCTGTAGCAGTTCGCGGTATCGATAAAGTTGATTCCGGTGTCGAGTGCGCGTTTGATGACGGCGCGTGTGTCGTCGGGTCCGATGGTCCACTGATGAAAGTCGGGGCTGGGCTCGCCAAAGCTCATGCCTCCCAGGCAGAGTTTAGAGACTTTAATGCCGGAATGGCCAAGGGTTGTGTACTGCATGATGCTCCTATTTCTGGCTCTCAACGTCGGGGTGCCAGGCGGCATATTGCGCAAGCTTCTCGGGCGTGCGCTCATAGAAGGGTTTCCCGCGATCGAGGGTAGCCATGGCGGTCATGTCGCTGTCCGTGAGCTCGAAGTCGAAGACATCGATGTTGTCGGCGATGTGCGTCGGATTCTTGGAGCCTGGAATGACGATATTTCCCTCTTGGATATGCCAACGCATAATGATTTGAGCAGGCGTTTTGCCATACTTGACAGCGAGGTCGCGCACGACGGGCTCGTTCATGATGCTGCTGTTACCGCGCCCGCCGAGCGGGTACCACGCCTGCAATGCAATGTCGTGCTGGGCGAGCAACTTCTTCAGTTCGGTCTGCGGGAAATACGGATGGCACTCGACCTGAATAAGGGATGGAACGATCTCGCAATTTGCGAGAAGCTTCTCGATTTCGTTCTCGTCGAAATTGGAGATTCCGATGGAGCGGAGCTTACCTTCCTTGTACGCGATCTCAAGCTTCTCATAGCCCGCCAAGTAGTCGCCTGCGGGTTGGTGCAGAATCATGAGGTCGATGTAAGGTGTGTTCAGACGCTCGAGCGTTTCGTCGACGGCGGTGTCGCTATTGTAAAAATAGGGCCAGAGCTTGGTTTCGAGAAACACGTTTTCGTGCGGCGAGTCTGATTCGCGCACGCCACGACCCACTGCTCGCTCATTCACGTATGCATTGGCAGTGTCGATGAGCTCATACCCCATGCCGAGTGCGGAGGTAACCGACGATTGGGCATCGTCGGGTTTAAGCAGATACGTGCCAAGTCCTAGCTGGGGGATTTTGATGCCGTTATTGAGCGTGATGTATTCCATGCGCTTCCTTTCTCGATGGTTCTCTTCTGTAACGATAGTTTCGAGATTTGATAATGTATATTGCCTATAGCAACTAGCTAGATATACGGATTATGTATGTGAAACGAATTGGACCGAATGAGGTTCTCCGTTGTGCACGAAGGAGCAAGCATGGAGCTGCGAACGCTGCGTTATTTTCTTGCTGTGGCCCGCGAGGAAAACATGACCGAAGCTGCTAACGTGCTACATGTGACGCAGCCCACGCTCTCGCGCCAGATAGCCGATTTGGAACGCGAGCTGGGCGTGGAGCTGTTCGAGCGCACCAATCGATCGTGCGTGCTCACGAGCGATGGCATGCGCTTGCGCCAGCGTGCCGAGGAGATTGTCTTGCTGGTGGAACAGACCGAGCTAGAGTTGGCGGATCGGGAGCTCGGCATTGCGGGCGTTATCCGCATTGGCGCCGGCGAAACCAAATCGATGCGGCTGGTGCTTGATGCCTTTGCAGAGCTGCATCGGAATTATCCCGGAGTGACGATTGAGCTCTACACCGGTAATGCCGATGCGGTGGAGGAGCGTTTGGAGCGTGGCCTGCTCGACTTTGCGTTGTTGCTGGAGCCCGTTAACGTCGAGAAATACGAATGGATTCGTATGCCCGAGGCGGATCGAGTCGGTGCTGTTGTTGCCGCGAGCGGTCCATGGGGCGGCCGGGACGTGCTGGCGCCTGCGGACGTGGCGAATATGCCGCTGCTGGTGAGTTCGCGCACCTCGAATCGAGCGCTGGACCTAGAAGCGTGGTCGAGTGGCGTCCTTAGCGTCGATGAACTCAACATCGTGGGGCATTTCGACCTGATCGGCAACGCGTCGCATCTGGTGCGTTCGGGCGCTGCGTGTGCGGTTAGCATTGGAAGCTTGCTGCAGATAGATGAAGACAGCGATCTGCGTTTTGTCCCATTTGAGCCGCCGCTTACCATTGCGTCGTATCTGGTATGGAAAAAATATCGCCTGCGTTCCCGCGCCTGCGAAGAGTTTCTGAACCGTTTGAATAGGATGTGACAAGGGGGCAGTCCCTTTGCCGCATTGATCTGAGAGTAGATGTTGATGATTCTATCGCTGGCCCCTATGGAGGGGATTACCGGGCATGTGTTCCGTCGCGTGCACGCGGAGTGCTTCGGTGCGCTCGATTGCTATTACACGCCGTTCTTGCCGCCGCCACGGGTGGGAAACCGCTTTGGTGGCAAGGCGTTTAAGGAGGTCGACCCTGTCAATAACCAGGGGCTCAACGTAGTGCCTCAGCTGATGTCCAAGAACGCGGACGAGTTTGTGTGGGCGGCACAGGTGCTCGCCGACATGGGTTATCGCGAGGTCAATCTCAACTTGGGTTGTCCTTCGGGAACGGTTGTCGCCAAGGGCAAGGGTTCGGGTTTCTTGCGCAATCTCGACGAGCTCGAGGTGTTCTTGAGCGACGTGTGCGAACGCTCGCCGTTGCCGGTGTCGGTCAAGACCAGGCTGGGGTTGGAAAGCGACGACGAATACGAGCGTGTGCTTGACCTCTATTGCCGCATGCCGCTGGCAGAGCTGATCGTGCATCCGCGCGTGCAAAAGGACCGCTATGCGGGTTCGCCGCGCAAAGAGTTTTACGGCGAGACGCTGGAGCGGGCGCCGTTCCCGGTGGCCTACAACGGCGACATCTTTGATCTTGAGGAGATGGATGCGCTGGTGGAGGCCTATCCCGGAACGCGTCACGTAATGTTGGGGCGCGGCTTGCTTGCGAACCCCGCGCTGGCTCGCATGGTTAAGGGCGGCCCTACTGCCACGGCTGCTGAGCTGCAGCGCTTCCACGACACGCTGTTTGCGGCATATGCGGAAGAGATTGGCGGCAATGCGGTCTTTCGCATGAAGGAGTGGTGGTTCTACGCCAAATGCGCCTTCGCCAATCCCGCTAACGTTCACAAGATCGTGCGCAAGACCAAAAAGGTCGACGAATACCGCGCCGCCGTCGAGCGCGTCTTTCGCGAGCAGCCACTTGCGCCCATAGCCCGCTTTCACGGCTAGTTAGTCGTTGGGGACGTTCTTTAACGACTAGTCATTTAAGAACGTCCCCGATGAATATGTTGCACTAGAGCAGGTTCTTCTGTACCCATGCGATGATGTAGCTCGACTCGTAGAGCGGTTTTCCGTCGATAAACAGGCAGGGAACCTGGCGCTTGCCGCCGATGGCGATAAGCGTCTGCTCGGCATCGGGATCGGTCGAGATGTTGCGCTCGGGGATGGTCACGCCGTTATCGGCCAGGAAACGCTTGACCTTTATGCAATACGGGCAGCCGGTCATAACGTACAGCACGAGCTCGTGATCAGTAGCCATAGGTCTCCAATCGGTTGAGGTTTCGATTGAGATACCCAAAGCCGCCGCGGTCTATGCGCGAATTAGCGACGACTCGATAACCTGAACCAAAAACGCCGTGGCCCCGGTGCCGCAGGGTTTGTCGTAGTAGTCAACAAAACGCTGGTCGGCAAGGTAGCCGCGGGCGAGCCCCAGGTACGCTTCGTCTTGGGGCTCGCGTCCCCAGTTGAGGCTAATCCAACGACGATGCATCGCAACAAGTTTTTGAGCCTCGATGCTTTTGGGGTCGCCGTCTTCCATGGCAATCGAGAGCTGGCCCAAAATTGCGCGCTCGAGTTCTTTCATGTCGTTCCAGGTCTGAGGGTCCATATCCAGCAACGACTCGTTTGCCATATCGATCGCCTCGTCGCCATAGCGCGCTCGCGCCTCGGCACCGTAGCGCTCCTCGTTTTCTTGCACGGAGCGCCAGCGCTCCAGTTGCGGCAGCACGGCGCCCATGAGCGAGACGGCTTCATCGAGCGACATGCCGGTGTTTTGTGCCAGGCGCGGGGCACAATCCTCGATCATTGCTTCCATTGTGGTGTCGTAGGTGTACTTGCCGCGGTCGTAGCACCACTTGCAGTAATGGTCGGTCGTGGCGCCCGCGGCATCGGTGCCGCAGTCGTCGGGCGTGAGCACCATGCCGCAGCTCTGACAATAGTGCTCGGGCATTTCGAGCAGGTGCGACAGTGGCTCTCCGGTAACGGCGGCAATGAGCTTCATCATGTCGATGCCCGGGGTGACTTCGCCGCGCTCCCAACGGCTCACGGCTTGGCGCGTGACGTAGAGCTTGGCGGCGAGCTGCTCTTGGGTAAGGTTGTTGGCGCGGCGGACGGCGATGAGTTTTTCTGCAAAGGCCATGACGGCTCCTTTCTGGTGCTTGTTGGCTTAAGCATACGCGGCAGCCGATGTCCTTCCAAGCAACCGTTGGTTGCATGCAGGTGACGATGAGAGAGAATCGCAGCCTGCGCCCCGCGCGCCTGTGCCGTACAATGACCGGCATGGAACCTATCGCACACATACATACCGACCTGCCGCAGAAGTTCGGCATTCCGCGCAACAGTTTTTTGGCGCCCCATCTGCAGGGGCGCATCGTCTTTGAGCCGGAATTTGCCTCCAACGCAGCGGTTGAGGGCCTGGATTCTTTCTCTCACCTATGGCTGCTGTGGCGCTTCGAAAACGGAACGCCCGGCGGCACGGCTCAGGACATAGCCGCCGATGCCAAGTCGCAGGACAGGTCCGGCACCAACGCAAAATGGTCGAAAACCGTGCGCCCGCCGCGTCTGGGTGGAGCCGAACGCGTGGGCGTGTTTGCCACGCGCAGTCCGTTTCGCCCTAATCCCATCGGGCTCACCTGCGTCAAGCTTGATCGTGTCGAGCTCACCGACGATGGTCCCATCATCCATGTGCTGGGGGCCGATCTGCGCGACGGCACGCCCATCTACGACATTAAGCCCTACATTCCGTTTGCGGATTGCCATCCAGATGCGACCGGCGGCTGGATTGAGGATGCTCCGTGGCAAGAGCTCGATATCGAGTTCCCGCAAGCGCTGCAGGATATGATTCCGCCCGCAAAGCTCCCCGGCTTGATAGAGGTCCTTCGCCAAGATCCGCGCCGCGCGGGTAGCAAACACGAGCCAAACCGCGTCTACCATCTGGCTTACGCTGGGCTCGACATATCCTTTACGGTTGATGGAACCAGGTTGACGGTAATCGCCGTCAACGCGCGCGGGACTAGCCGGCCATTCGCCGGCGCCCGCCAAATTCAACGCCAAACCCTCATGACAAAATCGCCCACGCTGGTGGACAATAACGCCTACCAAAACAATCCGCTTTGCACGGGAGCTCAGCATGAAATACGACTTTACTTCGCTTATCGACCGCCACGGCATGGACGCCATCGCCGTTGACTCCTGGGGTGAAATCCCCGGCATGGCTCCGAACGCGCCCGACGAGGGCTTCGACCGCATCCCCATGTGGGTGGCGGACATGAACTTTGCCACGGTGCCCACGGTCCAGGAGCACATCATTCAGCGCGCCCAGCATCCCATGTTTGGCTATTTCGATCCTCGCCCCGAGTACTTCGACCGCATCATCGAATGGCAGAGCCGCCGTAATGGCGTTAAGGGCCTGCTCCCGGAGCATATCGGCTACGAGAACGGCGTGCTGGGCGGCGTCGTGTCGACCCTGCGCGCGTATGTCCAGCCGGGCGATGCGGTGCTGGTCCACAGCCCGACCTACATCGGCTTTACCAAGTCCATCGAAGCCGCGGGCTATCGCATTGTCCACAGCCCGCTTAAGCTCGACGACCAGGGCGTGTGGCGTATGGACTTTGAGGACATGGAGCGCAAGCTCGCCCAAAACCACATCCATGTTGCGGTGTTCTGCTCGCCGCACAATCCCTGCGGCCGCGTATGGGAGCGCGACGAGATCGAACGTGCCATGGACATCTATCGCCAGCACGATTGTGTGGTGATCTCGGATGAGATTTGGTCCGATATCATCCTGCCGGGCCACAAGCATATCCCGACGCAGTCGGTGAGCGAGGATGCCCGCATGCGCACGGTCGCCCTCTATGCGCCGAGCAAGACGTTTAACCTGGCGGGCCTGGTCGGCAGCTACCACATCATCTATAACGAGACGCTGCGCGACCGCGTGTGCGCCGTGTCCAATAAGACCCACTACAACGAGATGAATGTCCTTTCGATGCACGCGCTTATCGGTGCCTACCAGCCGCAGGGCTACGAGTGGCTCGATGAGCTCAACGAGGTTATCGAGGGCAACATTGACTACTTCTGCGATTACGTGGACGAGCATTTTGAGGGTGTGTCCTATTCACGTCCGCAGGGCACGTACATGGTGTTTCTGGACTGCACCGAGTGGTGCCGAGAGCATGGCCGCGATATTCAGTGGTTGCTCGACGAGGGGGCGCGCGTGGGCGTGGGGTATCAGGACGGCCGCCCGTTCCACGGACCCTGCCACATTCGCGTGAATCTGGCGCTGCCGCTTTCGCGCGTAAGGGAGGCGTGCGACCGCCTGGACCACTACGTTTTTAATGCACGGTAAGTGAGCACTGCATGCGGGGCCTTCTGCCAAGTCGGCTGGAAGGCCCCGCATGGTAAAACGCCTGTAACCATTGGGCGCAGACCTGCTGCGGAGGTTTATTTTTCTTGAATCTGCTTGCCGCAAAGATGCTCAATTGAAATCTCGTAGAGTTGGACGCCCTTGATGTCTTTGGCGATTTCTTCCTCGACTTCTTCGGCAGAGGGGTAGTACTTAAGCGCGAGCTGGCGGACTTTGTCCTCGATAAACGCAGGCGCTTCATCTACCAGGCGGCAACGGCCAAAGACCACGGTACTCATAACGTAGGGAGCCCAGTCGTCGTCCTTGTACCACTCGTTGCCGTACACGGTAAAGCAGACTTTGTCGTCACGCTTGAGTGAATCGACCTTGTGGCCAGCCTTGGCGCCATGGAAATAAATCTTGTCGTGCTCGGCGTCAAAGAAGTAGTTGACGGGAATGGCATAGGGGTAGCCATCATCGCCGTTGACGGCAAAGACGCCGCGCTTACAGGTGGCGAGCAACTCGCGCGCTTCCTCGTCAGTGATGGCGCGTTTCTTTCGACGTAAGGGCCTAAACATCGTTGGCTTCCTTTCTGGCTGTGCATGGTGGTTAAACGCAAACTATAGCGAAACAGTTCCGTTTTTCTTGATGCGGGCGAGTATGTTTTTGAGCTTGTTAAAGTCGAGCGGTTTGGGCAGATGGGCGTTCATACCGGCATCGTGTGCCGCTTTGGCGTCCTCGTTGAAGGCGTTGGCAGTGAGCGCGATGATGGGGATGTCGGCTGCATCGGCCTTTTCGCTCAGGCGAATCGCGCGGGTTGCCTCGTAGCCATCCATGCCCGGCATCATGATGTCCATCAGGATCGCATCGAAGCTGCCGGCGGGACGGCCAACATATAGATCGACCGTTTCGTTGCCGTCGGCGGCGCGAGGCACGACGATGCCTTCGCTTTCGAGCAGAGCTTGGG
>DXMG01000016.1:28757-45122 GCA_019414325.1 Collinsella sp.
CGTTGTCTTCTGCCAAAAGGACGTTCATGCCGGCAAGCGAGCAACTGTATGTCTGCTTGGACGCACGTTCTTTTGCCTGAGGGTTCTTGTCGATATCGAGCGGTATCTGGACGTTGAACGTGCTTCCCGCGCCAACCTCACTCGAAATCTCAATCGTGCCGCCCATCATATCGATGAGCGATTTGACGATAGACATGCCAATGCCGGTTCCTTGGAACTTGCTGCGCGCATCGTCGCCTTCCTGGGCAAACGGCTCGTAAATGTGCGTCAAAAACTCGGGCGTCATACCAATGCCGGTATCCGAGACGCTAAAGCAAAACACGGCGTGCTCGTCGTCGACCGGTTTGATGGTCGATGAGAACGTGACGGTGCCTCCGTGCTTGTTGTACTTGATGCTGTTGTCGAGCAGGTTGACAAGGATCTGCCGAATATGGGTGGGGCTGCCGATCATATATTGGTCGACAGCGTAGGGCTCGCTGGTGTCGAGCATGGTTATGCCGCGGTCCGATGCGCGGAGCTTGCACAGTACGAGCGCATTGTCGCACAGCTCTTTAAGGTTGAATGATTCGTGCTCGAGCGTCACTTTGCACTCCTCGATCCTGCCCATCTCGAGGATGTCGTTAATCAGTGACAGCAGGTGATTGGCGGCAACGCGCGCCTTGGCGCGGCTTTCGCGGGCGACCTGCATGTCGCCTTCTCTCAATTCCTCAATTTCGATAAGGCCCAGGATGCCGTTGAGCGGCGTGCGGATGTCGTGGCTCATGCGCGTGAGGAAAGCGGTTTTGGCGGCGTTGGCGGCGTCAGCTTTCTGCCGTTCCTCCTGTGCGCGGTAAAGCGACCAGACAAGGATGGCGATGCTGGTGAGCAAGATGCAGATGATAACAGTCGCAATGGCGGTGCGGTTACGATAGAAAAACTGGAACGTGTCCGATTCTTGCGCCGAGTACGATGTGGGGAAATAGCTGTTTGCAGAGAGCGATTCACCTGCATTGACGATGCCCTTATTGATGATTCCCAGCAGCTCGGGCTTGCCGCGCGAAATTAAACACGATAGCTGCGCCGTGTTGGTGAGTTCCTGTGTTTCGAAATCCTCGATGTCGTAGGTGTCGCGGAGAGTTTCCAGGCGCGTGCTGGGGACAATGATGCAACGTGCCTTCCCCTCATTGAGGGCTTTGAGCACCTCGCCGTCATTCGAGTACTCGGTTACTGTTGCGTTCGGGAAGAGACTCTCGAGCTCAAAACGGTTAACGATTGTGCTCTTTGTACAAGCGATGTTCTTAAGGTCGCTGTTCAGGTTTTTGCCACTGTGAATGGCGGTCAGCGAAACCGTTCCCATCGAGTTTGACTGGATGACTCCTGTCTGCTCGGCGAGCCAGTAGTCGCGAAACAATGGCAGGGCGACATCGATGGTTCCGTTGGAAAGGGCTTTGATCATTTGCCTGTTGTTCGAGAGTGCGATTGTTTTGACCGTAATACCAAACTTGTCGTGCAACGTCGTTGCAAGCGAGGCGAGCGATCCTTCCATCTCGCCGTCGTCATTTTGCGTGCAGTAGGGAAGTTGGTTTTTAAGATAGCCGAGCGTGATGGTATTGCCGTTTGCTTTGATCCAGGTGGTCTCGGGGCCGGTGAGCGATGACGAGCCACTGTTTTGGGTCGAGTAACTCGATTTGACTTCCTCGTTATAGCGCGGGTTATCGCGGGCGATGGTCGTCATGGCGGCGTTGATGTCGTTCATCAGATCGGGGCGGCTTTTGGGAACGGCAAAATAGTAGTCGCTCGAGCCTACGTAGAACATGGGTGACGCATCGGGCGACGAAATGGTATCGTTCATGATGACGGCGTCGACCTCGCCGTCTGCAAGCGCCTCAAAGAGGGCGCTGCCGGTGTCGATTTCTTTATAGGTGCAGGTGACGCCTTCGTCGGCGAGCCACTGCTGGCCGACGATAGTTTGCATAACGCCAGAGTTGCAGCCGATGGTGAGGCCTTGGAGCGCCTGGGGGTCACCCTTGGCCAGATCGTCGCGGTCGGGCCTGGCGTAGATGTAGTAGCGCTCGGTGCCCTCGGGGTTCGAGGAAAAGAGCAGCTTCTGCTCGCGTTCTGCCGAATACGAGATGTTGGGCATGAGGTCGATTTCGCCTGCTTCGAGCATGTCCATAAGCTCGGAGAAGGTGCCGCTAACGTATTCGTATTGCCAGCCCTTTGTGTAATACGAGAGGGTCTGGAGGTACTCGTAGCCCCACCCCGAGAGTCGCTCGCCCGGCATGCCTTCCTGGAAGCCTTTGTTGTTGACGAGCCAGCCAACGCGGACCGTCTTGACCTGCTGGTCGGAGTCGGCGGCAAAGGCGGGGGCGGGCATGACGGCGCTCAGTATGGCGAGCGCGGCAAGCGCGACGGCCAGGGTGCGATATAGAGCCAAGCGAAGGACGGCGGAAGGTTTCACATGAAATCCTATCGAGTTGAGACAGTTTCGCATAAGGATACCAGCTCAGCCTGCCCATTCAGCCGCCGCACCGCTAAACGGTTAGGTAGTCATTGGGGACGTTCTTAACTGACTAGTCGTTTAAGAACGTCCCCAATGACTAGTTCCGTTTGCGGGGGAGGCGTGGGACAATACCGAGCGAATGTGATTGGGCGTCTGGAAAAGGGGTCGCGATGAACAAGTTGAGGACGCTTGCCGACGTGTTGCGCCAGGCTGGCTTTGCACGCATCACGGGCCTGTTTCTCGTCTTCTATCTGCTGTGCTCGACGGCCGTCTGGCTGTCCGAGCCCACGACCCTTACGTTTGGCGACGGCCTCTGGTTTAGCTTTGAGACCGTATCGACCATCGGCTTTGGCGATATCCCGGCCGAGACGCCGGTTGCCCGCGCTATCACTGTCGTTTTGAGCGTCATCAGCATCTTCTACATCGCCATGCTCACGGGCGTGGCGGTGAACTACTGCAATACGCTCATCAAGATGCGCCAAAAGGACACCATGGCGCGCTTTATGGACGATCTTGAGCATTTGGAAGAGCTCGATCGTGACGAGCTTGCCGACCTATCGCGCCGTGTGCGCGAATATCGCCGACGCCAACGCTAGAACGGGCGCCGCGCGTCACGATGAGGGGGACAAAAATATGAATATTACGGTATACCTGGGCGCCAGCGTCGGTAACGACCCGGCGTTTCTGCCTGCGGTGCGGCAGCTCGGCACATGGATTGGCTCCAACGGCCACGCGCTGGTATACGGCGGGTCCAAGTCGGGACTGATGGGCGCGCTCGCCGATAGCGTGCTCGAGGCAGGTGGACACGTGACGGGTGTTGAACCGTGCTTTTTTATCGAGGCGGAGTATCAGCACGACGGTATCGATGACCTTATCGTGACGAGCGACATGGCCGAGCGTAAGGCCAAGATGATCGAACTCGGCGATGCGTTCGTCGCCTTTCCGGGCGGTACGGGCACGCTCGAGGAGATTGCCGAGGTCATGTCCGCCGTGTCGTTGGGGCACTTGAGTGCGCCGTGCATCCTGTACAACCTCGGGGGCTACTACAACGATCTTAAGGCGCTGCTCGAGCACATGATTGATAAAGGGCTTTCGAGCCCGAGGCGGCAGCACGGAATCTACTTTGCCGACGATTTGCGCGAGATTGCCTCGATTATCAACGGATAAGTCTTGAGCCTGCCCCACTATGACTCCCAATGGTGCCGTTTGCAGCGCAGACGGTTGGCTCGTTCGGGCAACGCTCGCTCTACAATAAAACGTATCCTTGTCGATTTTGACCGCGGGAGGACCCGATGGATAGCCTTGCAAAGCCCAAAAACCGAGCACTGTTTTTAGTTAGCGTTGCCGTGACCGGTGCGTTCGCAGGCGCCGCGGTCTGGCTGTTCTTTTTTGCGATGGAGCACGGTATCGACTATCTATGGACCGAGATTCCGCACGCGCTGGGCGTCACTTCGCCCGAGCTTGCCAGCGGCCCGTTTGGCTTTCTGCCGTACCCGTTTTTCGTCTGCCTGCTGGGCGGCCTGTTAATCGGTCTGTACGAAAAGCTTACGGGCACCAAGACCGACGACCTCAACCAGGTGATGGCAAAGGTTAAGCAAGACGGGCGCTACCCGTACGACAACCTGGGCAAGCTTTCGCTCGCGGCATTGCTGCCGCTGCTGTTTGGCGGAAGTATTGGACCGGAAGCCGGCCTGACCGGCGTTATCGCGGGCCTGTGCAGCTGGGTCGGCGACCGCATGCGCCGCTTTGGCGCCGAGTTTAGGGAGCTCACGCTGCTGGGCACCCAGGCCGCGCTGACGGCGCTCTTTACCGCGCCCGTCTTTGGCTTTGTGGCGCCGCTTGCCGGTAGCGCCGACGGCCAGGGTGCCAATGACGATGAGTCCGCGTCCGACGAGATCACCATCAAGCTTCCCAAGGCACAGAAGACCATGGTCTACGGCATTGCGATTGCCGGCGGTCTGGGCACCTATCTGCTGCTCGGCCAGCTCATGGGCGGCGGCATGGGCATGCCCAGGTTCGAGTCCGCCGAGGTGGGCAGCCTGGAACTTGTCTGGCTCATTCCGCTGGCGTTGGTCGGCACCGTATGCGGTTGGCTGTACTTTGTCTCTGAGCATGCGAGCGAGGCCCTAGCGCACGCGATGGGGGAGCACCCTGTCGTTAAGGCAATGCTGGCCGGTCTAGCGCTCGCCATTTGCGGCACGGTCCTGCCCTACACCATGTTTGCCGGTGAGACCCAGGCCGATGTACTTATGGAGACCTACCTCACCATTCCCGCCGGCGTGCTTATCGCGACCGGTCTGGTCAAGGCCATGCTGACGCCCGCCCTTATCAACCTTGGCTGGCGCGGCGGCCATTTCTTCCCCGTCATCTTCTCGGGCGTAAGCCTGGGCTACGGCTTTGCCATTCTTACCGGCGCCGATCCGGTCTTTTGCGTCGCCGTCTGCACGGCCTCGACGATGGGCGCCGTTATGCGTCAGCCGGTCATGGTCGTGGGCCTGCTGCTTATGTGTTTCCCACTCAAGGGTATCGTCTGCATGATCATCGCCGCAGCCATTGCCGCTGGCATTCCACTGCCCAAGCCGCTGCGCAAGTAGCACGGCAGCGCGCGGTCAGTACAAACATCTCAAGTCCGGTGCGGGCGCTGTGTCACGGATTTGCGGGTGGACTGGATTTCGTTCGGTATCGGCGCTACTTCCAAATTGCAAGCGCGGCGGTGCCCAGTACGATGAGGACGAGACCGATGGCGCTGCGGCGGGAGAGTTTTTCGTTGAATGCCAGGCGCGCAAATAGCACCGATACGACAATCGATAGTTTGTCGATCTGCACCACGACACTCACCTGGCCTGCAGCGATGGCATAGTAATAGAGCAGCCACGATGCTCCAGTCGCGATGCCCGATGTTGCGAGAAATGTGAGTTCGCGCCGGTCAACGTGTGCGACCTGCTCCAGTTTTCCCTTGGCTGCCACGATTGCCCATGCCATAACCAGTACCACGCAGGTGCGGATTGCCGTGGCCAGGTTTGACTCGACGCCTTCGATGCCGATCTTGGCGAGGACGGAGGTGAGTGCCGCGAACACGGCGGCGCCGAGGGCGTAAGCGAGCCAGGTTCGGTCTTGCTGCTGCTCGGGTTCGGCGGACTGCTTCTTCTCGATCATTAAAAACGTGCCGAGGGTGATGGCAGCGGTTCCCACGAGCTTAACCGCAAGGTTGCTCGTCTCGTCAAAAAGCGCGATGGCGACCAGCGCGGCGAGCACGGTGCTCATCTTGTCGACCGGTACGACCTTATTGACATTTCCGATGCTCAACGCCTTAAAGTAACAGATCCACGAAGCACCGGTAGCGAGTCCCGAGAGGACGAGAAAGAGCCAGGATCTGGGTTCGATGCTGCCAATGGTTCCAATGGATCCAGAAATGCCCGCCATTGCCCAGGCGAAAACGAGCACCACGCAGGTGCGAATGGCCGTCGCGACATCGGAGTCGGTCTGCTTGATGCCGCATTTGGCCAAGATGGATGTGATGCCGGCAAAGAATGCTGACGCAAATGCTGCGACAACCCACGACACGGGTGCGGTGCCTCCTTGGATAATGGGTTTATCCTGCGAGTTTTATGGACATGAGGATACCGCCCCACCATGAAGGTTTGATATGGCCGCGGCGAGACGGGGGTTATGTTCCGGGGAGCCATTTGGTGAAGGCTCGAATTGTCGATATGCTGTCGACTTCTCTTTGGTTTCCAAGATCTAAACGGCATGCTTCGAAGGGCGGCGGCGTTGTTGTTGCTTCGTCTTATCTAGTAAATGAGGTGGCGTGCAGCCCAAGCCCTTTGGCTGTCGATTACAGGTCGCGTGCCCGATAGACCTTGGTGCTGACTGCGCAGCTGATTGCACATAGCGCGAGGGTAAGTGCGGCGATGCCTGCACACAGACAGCCCAGAACGGCGGGATCGGGATTCGCTCCGGCAATCGACATGAGCCAGTTGCTGATGGGGTTGGAGGAGCTCAGCGTGGCCATGGCAAGGCATCCGAGCATGGCAAACAGGCCAACGGATAGGCGCAGCGCCTCCATGTGTCCAAATCGAAAGAACAGCGGCTGTGCCAAAAACACCATCATGAGGGAGATGAGCATCGATGCTGCCGAGGCGATTGCGATTTCAAAGACCGTCTGTCCCGTCGAAGGAATGCCCGCGCCATTGAAGAGCGGGATGGAGGCGATGCTCAAAAGCGTAGCTGCACATGCCATGAGGGCGGAGAAGACAATAACGCTCAGGTAGCGTGCGCAGATGATGTCTTTACGCGAGAGAGACAGCGTTGCGCGATAGCGCTCCCAACCGTTTTGATTGTCGAAGCCGGCCAGCGAGCTCATGACCATGATGGGTGACATGGCACTGACCGCGCAGGCGCCAGCGCTCATGCCGGAATCGCCGTCCGATGCGTTGGCAAGGGTCAGCACGACGAATATGAACAGGCCGACGCCCGCGATGCTCGGGACGAGCGTGCGAACGATAGCGAGCTCGGACATAAAGGCGCGTTTCATTTCGAAGCCCCTTTCAGCATGAGGCGCAGATAGTCGTCAATGGTTGCCCGATCGCAGGGAATCTCGGGGAAGGCCTCGAGCGTTTCGCGACGGTTGGGCACGAGCACGTCCACGCTATAGGCGTGGTGGGCGGCACGGGCACCTTCGACGCAAGCCATAAGCTCGGCGGCCTGTGCTTGGGTGCAGTGGGCGATGCCGGCGCGGTCGGTAATGTCCTCGCGCGGCAGATCAAACACAATCGAACCGTTATCGATGCAGATGATGCGGTCGGCGGCACGATCGAGGTCGGACGTAATGTGGCTCGAGAGCAGCACGCTGTGCTGGCCGTCGGCGACAAAGGCAAGCAGCTCATCGAGCAGCTCCTCGCGTGCCATGGGATCGAGGCCCGCGGTGGCTTCGTCCAAAACGAGCAGCTTGGCATTGTGGCTGAGTGCACAGGCAAGCTGCAGTTTCATGCCCATGCCGCGGGAGAGGTCCTTGACCTTTGTCTTGGGATCGAGGCCAAATCGGTTGATGAATCCGGCGAACGTTTCGCGGTCCCATGTGGGGTACGTCGGGCCTACGAGCGACTCGATCTGGCCCACCCTGAGCGTGGAGGGGAAGGGGCACGTGTCCAGGACAAGACCGACGCGGGAGCGTAGATGGCGTTGCGATTCATCGGGCGCGTCGGCGCCACAGCGCTGCCCAAACAGGTGCACCTCGCCGGCATCGAGCTTTATAAGCCCGAGCGCGGCGCGAATGGTCGTTGTCTTGCCGGCGCCGTTTGCGCCTACAAAGCCAACGATCTGGCCGGGCTCCACAGCGAGCGTGACGTCGCGTAGTGAAAAGCGGTCGCTCACACGGCGTGAGATGCCTTTGAGTTCTAAAAGGTTTTGCATGGTATAGCCTTTCTTTCAGATGGCTACTGCATGGTTTCGGGGGCTACCAGGTCGAGCATCTCGTGCAGTTTGTCGCGCGTGACGCCCAGGGTTTCGGCTTGGCTCGCCGCTTTCGCAAGTAGCTCTTCGATATGGCAGAGCTGGTTTTCGCGCAAGAGTTCCTGGTTGCCCTCGGCGACAAAGCAGCCCTTGCCCTGCACGGTGCAGATAAACCCGAGTTGCTCTAGGTCGGCGTAGGCGCGCTTGGTGGTGATGACGCTCACGCCAAGATCGCTCGCGAGCGCACGGATGCTGGGGAGTTTGGCTCCCGCAGTGAGCGTGCCCGAAAGGATTTGAGCTTTGACCTGCGAGGATATCTGTTCGTAGATGGGCTTATCGCTCGAATTGGATAGGATGATGTCCACAGCGGCTCCTTAGCTGTTGGGCTACACGTGTATATAACCGGTAAGCACAGTATATATACACTATGCACAGTTATGCAAGAGCTAAATACGGATTGTCCGCCCGTTCATTCATCTCAATCTGTAACATCTGGAACCGATTTGGACGGCTACCTGTTACAGATTGAGATTTTGCTGGCGGGCCCCACCTGGTTGTCTCAATCTGTAACAGTAAGAGTCGATTTGCGCGGCTAGATGTTACAGAACGAGACATTGGCTGCCTGCCTTTCCGTTTATCTCGATTTGTAACAGCTAGACCCAATTTGGGCGGTCAGGTGTTACAGATTGAGATTGTGCCGGCGGACAAGTTCGTTTGTCTCAATCTGTAACACCTGGATCCGTTTTGGGTCGCCTGCTGTTACAGATTGAGACAGTCTGCTGCAGAATACTTCCGATAACTAGCCGTTCACGCTCTGACTGATGAATTTGTCCTGATAGGCGCCCTAGAGCGGGATTTCGCGGCTACAATAGTGCGGTTACATCGACGTAATGCACTCAATGCAAGAAAGGATCCGCATGGCAAGCCTGTCGGATGAAATCTCGTCGCGCCGCACATTCGCGATCATCAGCCACCCGGACGCCGGTAAGACCACGCTTACCGAGAAGCTGCTGCTCTATACCGGCAGCATTCAGACCGCCGGTTCGGTCAAGGGCAAGAGCTCGGCCAAGCATGCCGTCTCGGACTGGATGGACATCGAGAAGGAGCGCGGTATTTCCGTCACCTCCTCGGTGCTGCAGTTCACCTATAACGGCGCCTGCGTCAACATCCTCGATACCCCCGGCCACCAGGACTTCTCGGAGGATACATACCGTACCCTTATGGCCGCCGACGCCGCGGTCATGGTCATCGACGGCGCCAAGGGCGTCGAGGCCCAGACCAAAAAGCTCTTTAAGGTCTGTACGCTGCGCCACATTCCCATCTTCACCTTTGTGAACAAGCTCGACCACGAGGCTCGCGATCCGTTTGAGCTCATGGAAGAGATCGAGAACGTCCTGGGTATCAATACGTATCCCATGAACTGGCCGATTGGCAGCGGCCGCAACTTCCGCGGCGTGTTCGACCGTCAGACCCGTCGCGTTATCGCCTTTGAGGGCGACGGCCACGCCAATGCCACCAAGAAGGTCGCCGAGGTCGAGGCCGAGCTGGGCAATCCCGCCATGGATGAGCTTATTGGCGAGGAGAACCATAAGAACCTGATGGACGACATCGAGCTGCTCGATGGCGCCGGTGACGAGCTCGACCTGGATGCCGTGGCCTGTGGCAAGCTGAGTCCGGCGTTCTTTGGCTCGGCACTTACCAACTTTGGCGTGGAGCCCTTCCTTAAGGAGTTCCTGCGCTTGGCGCCGACGCCGCGCGCCTATACCGATACGCTCACCAGCGAGCCGGTCGCGCCCGCCGAGAACGACTTTAGCGGCTTTGTCTTTAAGATCCAGGCCAACATGGACAAGAACCATCGCGACCGCATTGCCTTTGTGCGCATTTGCTCGGGCAAGTTCGAGCGCGGCATGGATGCCTTCCATATGCAGGGCAACCGCAAGCTCAAGCTGGCCACGGGCACCTCGATGATGGCCGACGACCGCGCCATCGTGGACGAGGCCTATGCGGGCGATATCGTGGGCCTGTTCGACCCGGGTATCTTTAGCATCGGCGACACCGTGTGCTCCGGCAAGCGCCACGTGCAGTATCCGCAGATCCCGACGTTTGCCCCCGAGATGTTCGCCCGCATTACGCAGGTCGACACGCTCAAGCGCAAGCAGTTTGTGAAAGGCATGGAGGAGCTTGCCCAGGAGGGCGCCATCCAGATCTTCCGCGAGCTCGGCGCCGGCATGGAGAGCGTCATTGTGGGCGTGGTCGGCGTGCTGCAGTTTGAGGTGCTCGAGCGCCGCCTGAAGGCCGAGTATCGCGTCGAGGTTCGTCGCCAGCCGCTGCCCTATACGGACATTCGCTGGATCCAGAACGACCCCGACACCATCGACATCCCGGGTCTTTCGCTCACGCGCGACACGCTGCGCGTCGAGGACATGCGCGGCGGCAAGTTGCTGCTGTTCACGAGCCCGTGGAACGTGGATTGGGCAACCGACCACAACCCCGACCTGATCCTGTCGGAGTTTGGCAACGTAGCCTTTTAACGCATCGGCGCGGTGGTCCTGCGGGGCTGCCGCGCCATTTACTTGCCTGATGCCGTGTGAGCGGCTATCATACCCACCGTCGCCTCAAGACCGAGACGTCCGAGCAGTTCGGGTCCGATATCCTGCTCGTTAAACCTAAAACCAAAGGAGTACATAATGATCAAGAAGGTCATGGAGGACTACAAGGTCCTGTTGCGGAGCATTCCCGCGGCAACGGTTTCGCTGTTTTTCGTGAGTGTCATCATGATGAACCTGCTGGCCAACAAAGAGCTCATCAGCCTGCCGTATCTGGCACTCGATTGCGGCTTTGTGGTGAGCTGGGTCTCGTTTTTGTGCCAGGACATGATCTGCAAGCGCTTTGGCGCCAAGGCATCCATCAAAATCTCCATCCTCGCGCTACTGGTCAACCTGGCCGTGAGCCTGTGCTTTTGGGCATGTTCGCTCACGCCCGGCATGTGGGGCGCCTACTACGACACGGGCATGATCGAGGTCAACACCGCCCTTAACGCCACCATCGGCGGCACCTGGTACGTGGTGCTGGGCTCTTCGCTGGCAATGCTCGTTTCTGCCGTGGTTAACTCCACGCTCAACCAGTCGCTCGGCCGTATGCTCAAGAAGAATAACTTTGCGAGCTTTGCCTTCCGTTCCTATGTGTCCACGGGTGTTGGCCAGTTTATCGACAACCTGGTCTTCGCCATCGTGGTGAGCCACACGTTCTTTGGTTGGACCTGGGTGCAGGTCCTCATGTGCTCGCTGACCGGCGCTGTTGCCGAGCTGCTGTGCGAGGTCTTCCTGAGCCCCGTGGGCTACAAGGTCGTGCGCGGCTGGGAGCGCGAGAATGTGGGTTCCGAGTACCTCGAGCGCCACGCAACCGCCTAAGGAGCAAGTATGCGGGTTTTGATCACGGGCGCTTCGGGCGGTATCGGAGCCGCGTGCGTGCAGCGCTTTTTGGATGAGGGCCACGAGGTCGTGGGCTTTGATTTGCTACCGGCGGCGATCAAACACGAGCGCTACCGCCATCTGATCGTTGATGTTCGCAAGCCGGACGCGTTTCCAGACGATCTTGAACCCCAGGTGATCGTGAACGTTGCCGGTACGCAGGATTCGGCTGACGACATCGCCGCCAACCTGTATGGCACCATCAACGTGACCGAGCGCTACGCCTTTGCGGGGGAGGGGCTTGCCGCCAAGCCGGCGCCGGCTATCAAATCCGTGGTCAATGTGGGGTCGGCGAGCGGGCATACGGGATCGGAGTTTCCCGACTATGCCGCCAGCAAGGGCGGCGTTATCGCCTACACCAAGAACCTTGCAAACCGTCTGGCGCCGCAGGCTATCGCCAACAGTGTGGACCCGGGTGGCGTTATCACGCCGCTCAACCGTTGCGTGATGGAAGACGAACACCTGTGGAACCAGATTATGGAGCTCACGCCGCTTAAGCGCTGGGCCACTGCCCAAGAGATCGCCGAGTGGATCCACTTTGTGGGCGTGACCAACCGGTTTATGACCGGGCAGAGTCTGCTGATCGATGGCGGCGAGGCCGGCCGCACACAATTTATTTGGCCCGAATAGGAAACGCGCCCGATGGAAAGCCGTCGGGCGCGTTTTTGATGTATCGATTTTTAGCCGAGGCAAGTCCAGTTGACGGGGGTCGAGCCGTGCTGTTCGAGTAGCCGATTGGCTGCCGAGAAGGGACGCGATCCCATAAAGGCGGGGAGTTCTGCCGTGGCACGGTTGGCCGAAAGCGGCGAGGGGTGCGTGGAGGCCAGGCAGAACTTGCCGGTTGCCTTGCCCGCACCGGTTGCGACGAGCTTACCTTCGACCATCTGCTGGGCAAAGCGACCCCATGCCAAAAAGACTACCGGTTGGGGCAGCTGACAGCAGCGCTCGATAACGTAGTCGGTGAGCGCGCTCCAGCCTAGTTTGGCGTGCGAATTGGCGGCATGCTCGCGCACGGTGAGCGTAGTGTTGAGGAGCAGGACGCCCTGTTGTGCCCATGGGGTTAGGTCTCCCGTGGCGGGAATGGGACAACCCAGATCGGCTTTGAGTTCCTTGTAAATGTTGCGCAGGCTCGGTGGCAACTTGGTTTGCGTCGCGGGGACCGAGAACGACAGCCCCATTGCCTGGTTGGGTCCGTGATAGGGGTCTTGACCCAAGATGACAACCTTGACCTGGTCGGCCGGCGTGTAGGCGAGGGCATTGAGGATGTCGTCTTGTGCTGGGTAGATAGTCTGCTCGGCACGCAAAAGGGCGATGCGCTCGAGCAGCTGGTTCGTAGTGTCACGTACCGGCTGCGGTGCATCGCCCAACCAAGTTGCTATGTTGCGGTCGCGGGTCGCGGCGTCCATGGGGCTCCTTTACGTCAGATGCTCTGCTGGCATCTATTGTAAAGGCGCACCGGTTGCCTTTATGCCGCGGCTGTATGAAGAGTGGGGTCTACGAGACGTGCTCGGGCGCTCCTGCCATGCGAGCCTGTCCATGTGCGCGGAGGCGCGGAAGCTCGACGGTTGCTACCATGACGCCGGTGAGGATGAGGGCGGCGCCAAAGAAGGCGATGGGGCTCAGGACCTCGCCGACCAGGAAGAACGAAAAGACGGCGGAGCAGACCGGCTCGAGCGAGAAGGCGAAACCGGTGGTCTCGGCGGGCACGTGGGGCTGCACGAGCGTCTGGGTGATAAAGCCGTAGGCAGAGCAGATGAGCGCGAGGGCAACGACGACCACGATCTCGTTCGGCGTGTTGGGAAGCGTGAAGCCGCCAAAGGTGAACGCGGCGATACCCGAGAACAGGCCGCCGAAGCCCAGCTGCCAAACGCCCAAGGCCAGCGGATCGACTTCCTCGACAAAGCGCTTGGCTACGATAATGTGGCCAGCATAGATAAAGGCCGAGAGCAGCATGATGATCGCGCCGGGGTTTAGGCTGGTAAAGTCGGCGCCCGAGAGCAAAAGCATGCCGCAGGTGACGATGGCGGTGCCGATGAGCACCTTGCGCTCGGGAGCGCGACGCAGCAGGGCCGCGTTGGCAAACGGCACGATCACGACCGTCAGGCTCTGCAAGAAGCCGGCGGTGGAGGCGGAGGTGAGGCTGGAGCCCAGGCACATGCAGGTGATCTCGGTTGCCATGATGGCGCCGATGATGGCGGCGCGGACCATCAGGTCACGGTTGATGCGCACCGCGTGCTTGTGGAAGAGCACCAGGCAAGCTGCAAAGGCGATGATGCAGCGCAGCGCAACGATGCTCGTGGCGTTCATGCTGTCCATGCCGATCTTCATGAGGGGGTACGAAAAGCCCCATGCGACGGGAACGGAAAATGAGAGCGCGATTGCTTTTTTGCGATCCATGGGACTCCTTTTGTTACAGAACGGTTTCGCAAAAAGGATTCTGCTCCCAGATATGGATGTAGTAAAGCGAATGTATCTTCAGTATGATTAAGAAATACTAATGTAGGTAGAAAAAGCCCTGGCAAAACGTTTTACAGCTACATCGATGTGGAGGCACGATGGCATCGCGGTATCAGATTGTTTGTATGGCGGTCGATTGCGGCAGCCTGAAACGTGCGGCCGACGAGCTGGGCTATACGCAAAGCGCGGTGAGCCAGGCCGTCAAGGCGCTCGAGCGCGAGCTGGGCACCACGATTATCGAGCGCGGCAAGCAAGGCGTCTCGCTTACGCGCGACGGCAAACAGTATCTGCCGTATCTGCGCCAAATCGTAACGGCCGAGGCCGAGCTCGAGGGCAAGCGCCAGGAGTTGTTGGGGCTTTCGTCGACCGACATTCGCATTGCGACGTTTACCAACGTGAGTCGTACTGTGTTACCGCGTGTGATCCGCGACTTTGGGGCCCTGCATCCGGGCGTGCACTTTACCCTCAAGCAGGGCGATTACACGCGCAACGCCCAGTGGGTACACGATGGCGTGGTCGACTTTTGCTTTACAGCGCGTGGATTTACCGAGGGGCTCGAGAAACGCGTGGTCTATCACGACAAGCTGGTGGCGCTGTTGCCAGCCGTCCATCCACTGGCGGCAAAGGAAAAGGTGACGCTTGCCGACCTGGCGTCCGAACCGTTTGTGCTGCTGGATGAGGGCGAACAGAGCCTGGTGCTCGATGCATTCGCGGCGCATGGGCTGTCGCCGCACGTGACGAGTGAGGTGACCGACGACTACACCATCATGGCGATGGTGGAGGAGGGCCTGGGCGTGAGCATGCTCTACCGTCGTACTGTAGAGGGCATGCAAGCCGATATTCATGTGCGGCCCATCGTGCATGCCCCCTCGCGCGACGTAGTGGCAGCCTGGCGCAGCTGGGATACCATGCCTATCGCCACGAGGCGCTTTATCGACTATATGAGCTCGCATATCGTCAATTAATGACTAGCGTGGCGTTGAGTGTGGTGATTAGCGGGCTGTCGCTTTGGCTTGCGTCAGACGGTAGGTGTGTGCCGGATGGCAGAGCAATACCGCCACGACCATAAAGAACGCCGTGGTGCCCAGGCTGATGGGGTAGACCATCATGATGTTCGCAAAGTTGCGGAAGTGCGGGAACACGCAGAACACCCAATAGAAGCGGATGCCGCAGACACAGATCATGGTGATGAGGGCGGGCGTGAGCGAGATACCAAAGCCGCGCAGGTAGCCTGACATGTTTTCGTAGAACATGCTAAAGGCGTACGCCGGGAAGATCGAACACACGCGGATATAGCCGATCGAGACGATGTTGGGATCGCTGTTGAACAGCGATAGGATCTCGCGTCCCAGGCCGACAATAACGATGATCGTGGTGAGTGCAACGATACCGCCTTCGACCAGGCAGACCTTGAGCGTCTTGGTGCAGCGGTCGATCTGGCGGGCGCCGTGATTTTGTCCCACAAAGGTGGTGCAAGCCTGGCTAAAGCTGTTGAGCAGGTTGTAGCACACGTACTCCAGGCTCATGGCGGCGCTCGAAGCCGCCATGACCTCGGTGCCCAGGCTGTTGATGGCAGACTGGATGATGATGTTGGCGACGGCAAAGACGGCGCTTTGGATGCCGGCGGGCAGGCCGATCTTGACGATGCGCTTGAGGGCGACGGGGTCTAAGCCTAAGTCGCGTGGGGTGACGCGGACGACGGAGTCGGTCTTGAGCAGGCGGATAAAGAGCGTCGCGGCGCTGACGGTGTAGGCGATGGCGGTGGCGATGGCGACGCCCGCCACACCCCAGTGGAGTACGGGGACAAAGACGAGGTCCAGGCATATGTTGAGGACGGTGGACACGGCAAGCGCCTGCAGCGGCATGCGGGTGATGCCGACGGAGCGGAAGATCGCGGCCTCAAAGTTGTAAAGCAAAATCGAGGGCATGCTCAGCAAAAAGACGCGTAGGTAGAGTGAGGCGAGCGGCATGGTCTCAGCGGGAACGTTGAGCGCGGCGAGCATGGGCTCGGCAAAGATCTCGCCCAGGGCGATGACGACAAAGCCCACGAGCGCCATTAAAATCGAGGTATGGACGGCGCGTTTGACCATGTTCTGATCGTTGCGGCCGATAGCGTTGGCAATGACCACGTTGGAGCCAAGCGACATGCCGATAAACAGGTTGAGCATAAGACTGGTAAGCGGAACATTGGAGCCGACCGCCGCCATGGCGAGGGTTCCCTGGTCGCCTGAGAAGTTACCGATGATGACCGTGGCGATGAGGTTCGATAGCTGCTCCAAGATGCTCGTGGCGGCCACGGGGAAGGCGAACAGGGGAATATTGCGCCACAGCGAGCCGGTGGTCATGTCAATGTGCTTAGATGCGGTGTCTGCCATACGCTCTCAATCTCTAATATGCTCTTTCGTGCTTATTTGCGCAGACGATGATACTCCTAATCGACTAGTCGGCACTTAGGGACGTTCCTTTTAATATGAGCAGGACATTGTCAAGAGGCAAAATCGGGCC
>DXMG01000017.1 GCA_019414325.1 Collinsella sp.
TGTGACCTCCCGGTTATCAGCCGGACGCTCTAACCAACTGAGCTACAGGTCCATCGCGCAAGGGATATATTAGACGAGTCGTTACGCGCGCGTCAACAACTTTTTTGAAAATCTTTGGGAGGGGTGGTCGCTGGGCTGGCGAGATGGTTTTGGTTTGCTGCTCGGACAGTCCTGCGCAAGACGAAGGCCACATTAAGTGGCCTTCTTTGCGTGCGGAACTCGCGACAAACCAAAACCATCTCGCCAGCCCAGCGACCATGGGGTCCCAAGGTTTTCAAAAAAGCGGTCGACGCGCAGTGCGCCGACCGCCGATATATGGGGTCTGATGATTTTTAGCAGCTAGGGCCTCTTACTCGTCTAGGAGATCCTCTGGCATGTCGTTGCCGTCGCCTAGGTCGACTGGGGCCTCTTCGGTGTCGGCTGCGGCCTCGGCGCCTTCGCCTTCGGGCTTTTCCTTGGCTGCTGTCATGCGGGCTACGGCGCAGATGCGGTCGTTGTCGTCGACGGTCATCATCTTGACGCCCTGGGTGGCGCGGCCAGTCTGGCTGATCTCGTCGGTCTTAACGCGAATGACCGTCGCGCCCTCCGTCACGATGAACAGCTCGTGCTGCGGACCCACCGTCTTCATGGCCGCAAGGTTACCCTTACGCTCGGTCATTTGGATGGTGTAGACACCCTGGCCGCCGCGATTCTGCTCCGGGTAGTCCGCAACCGGTGTGCGTTTGCCGTAGCCGCGCTCGGTGATGACGAACAGATCGCCGTTGCCGTTAGTGACTTCCATGCCCAGAACGCTCACGCCGTCCTTCATACCGATACCGCGAACGCCGCTGGTATCGCGGCCGGTGGCGCGCACCTGCTCCTCGGAGAACATGATCGCCTTGCCCGCGGTGGTGGCCAGGATAATCTTGTCGCCCTCGCGCACGCGGCGCACGTTCAGCAGCGCGTCGTCGTCACGCAGGTTGATAGCGATCAGGCCATCACGGCGGCTACGATCGTAAGCGCTCATCACGGTCTTCTTGACCATGCCACTCTTGGTGGCAAACATCAGGTACTCGTCGACCGGGAACTCGCGGCAGCTGATGACGCTCGCGATCTTCTCGCCCTCCTCGAAGGGCAACAGGTTGACGATCGCGGTACCGCGCGCCTGGCGCGTACCCACCGGCAGCTCGTGCACCTTCAGGCGATAGACCTTGCCCTTGCTCGAGAAGAACAGCACGTACTCGTGCGTGGACGCGATGAACATCTCGTCGATGACGTCGTCCTCTTTGAGGTTGACGCCCGACACGCCCTTGCCGCCGCGCTTCTGGGCGCGGTAGGCGGCCACCGGGATACGCTTAACGTAGCCGGTGTGGGTGATGGTCACGACCATGTCCTCGTCGGCGATGAGGTCCTCGACATCCAGGTCCTTCTCAACCTGGCTGATCTCGGTGCGGCGCTTGTCGCCAAACTTCTTGGAGATCTCGCGCATCTCTTCCTTGATGACGCCCAGAATCTTCTCCTCGTGCGCCAGCAGGTCCTCGTAGTAGGCGATGGCGCGGCGCAGGCCGTCCAACTCTTCTTGAATCTTGTCGCGCTCCAGGCCGGTCAGGCGGCGCAGCTTCATCTCGAGGATGGCCGTGGTCTGCTCGGGCGTAAAGCCAAAGCGCTCAATCAGGCGGCTGCTGGCCTCGGAGTCGGTCTGCGAGGAGCGTATGATGCTAATGACCTCGTCGATATGGTCAAGGGCCATCAGGTAGCCCTCGAGGATATGGGCACGCGCCTGGGCCTTCTTAAGGTCGAAGCGGGTGCGGCGGGTGACTACGTCGACCTGGTGGTCGATGTAGTGTTGCAGCATCTCGCGCAGGCTCAGGCATTTGGGCACGCCGTTGACGAGCGCCAGGTTGTTGGCGCCAAAGGTCGTCTGCAGCGAGGTGTACTTATACAGGTTGTTGAGCACGACCTGCGGAATGACGCCCTTCTTGAGCTCGATGACCAGACGGATGCCCTTCTGGTTGGACTCATCGCGCATATCCGAGATGCCCTCGATGCGCTTGTCGTTGACGAGTTGGGCGATCTTCTCCTGCAGGGTGCCCTTGTTGACCATGTAGGGAATCTCGGTAAAGACCAGGCGGCTGCGACCGGTCTTGGTGGACTCCACATGTGCCTTGGCACGCACGGTAATGGAGCCGCGGCCGGTCTCGTAGCTCTGCTTAATGCCGGCGCTGCCCATGATGATGGCGCCGGTGGGGAAGTCCGGACCGGGCATGATCTGCATGAGCTCGTCGACGGTGGCGTCGGGGTTGTCGATCAGGTAGCAGGTGGCCTCAATCGCCTCGGTGAGGTTATGCGGGGCGATGTTGGTGGCCATGCCGACGGCGATGCCCTGGCTGCCGTTGACCAGCAGGTTGGGGAAGCGCGCAGGCAGCGCCACGGGCTCGGCGAGCGATTCGTCGTAGTTGGGCTGCCAGTCGACGGTATCCTTCTGCAAGTCACGCAGCAGTTCCATGGCGGGCTTGGCCAGGCGGCTCTCGGTGTAACGCATGGCCGCCGCGCCGTCGCCGTCGATGTTGCCGAAGTTGCCGTGACCGTCGATGAGCGGCGTGCGCATGGAGAACCACTGCGCCAGGCGGACCATGGCCTCATAGACCGCGTAATCGCCGTGCGGGTGGTACTTACCGATAACTTCGCCGACCGTCCAGGCCGACTTCTTGTGCGGTCGGTTGGGGTAGATGCCGCTCTCGTTCATCGCGTACAGGATGCGGCGGTGCACCGGCTTTAAGCCGTCGCGCACGTCCGGCAGGGCGCGCGCCGTGATGACCGACATCGAATACTCGATGAACGACTGCTTCATCTCGCGGCCAAACTCCGAAATCTGGAGCTGGCCGCCGTTGATATCCTCGCCGGCCGAGGCGCCGCGATCGACTTCGCCAAAGCTCTCCTCGAGCTCGGCGTCGTCGTCTTCTTCCTCATCATCATCGGCATCGGGGTTATAGGCGTCCGGATCGCCGTCCTCGCCCTGCTCAGCACGGGCAAGCAGGCGCTTCAGATCATCGGGCATACCGGCATCGCCGGCCTCGTCCATACCCTCGTTATTGTTGATATCGTCTGCCACGTTACCTCCTCTTAAGCGTCAAGGAATCGTGCATCATGTGCATGCTTCTCGATGTACTCGCGGCGATAGCCGACCTCGGAACCCATCAGCTCGCGCACGGCGCGGTCCGCCACCACGGCGTCCTCGATCGACACGCGCTGCAGAATGCGGGTCTTGGGGTCCATCGTCGTCGAGGCAAGCTGCTTGGGGTCCATCTCGCCCAGGCCCTTGTAGCGCTGGACGGTATAGCCCTTGCGCTTTTTGGTGATTTTGCCGTCCTTGGCCTTGCCGTCCTCGTCGTTATCGTCGGGGTTCAGGCCCAGGCTCTGGATGGTGTCGCGCAGGATCTCGTCTTCGGGCTGGCGGCCGTTGGGATACACGTAGTGGATCTTGTTGCGCACCTTAATGCCAAAGATGGGCGGGCAGGCAACATAGACGTAGCCGGCATCGATCAGCGGACGCATGTACTTGTAGAAGAACGTCAGCAGCAGAATGCGGATATGCGCACCGTCGACGTCTGCATCGGTCATGATGATGATCTTGTGGTAGCGCGCCTTGGTGATATCGAAATCGCCGCCGTCGCCGGCACTCGTCGTGACGCCGCAGCCGATCGCGGTAATCAGCGACTGGATGGTGTCACTCGAGAACGCGCGATGGTCACCAACGCGTTCGACGTTCAAAATCTTGCCGCGCAGGGGCAGAATCGCCTGGATGTCTCGGCGACGGCCGTCCTTGGCCGAACCGCCTGCCGAGTCGCCCTCTACGATGAAGAGCTCGGTCAGCTCGGCATCGCGCACCGAGCAGTCGGCGAGCTTACCGGGCAGGGACGCCGTCTCGAGCAGGCTCTTGCGGCGGGTCGCCTCGCGCGCCTTGCGGGCGGCGTTGCGCGCCTTGCAGGCCTGTTGCGCCTTCTTGACGATCTCGCGCGCGGGCTTGGGATGCTCCTCCAAGTAATCGGCGAGGCCGTCGGTCACGATCTTGAGTGTGAGCGCGCGCATATAGGAGCTGCCGAGCTTGGCCTTGGTCTGGCCCTCAAACTGCGGATCGGGCAGCTTGACCGAGATAACGGCCGAAAGGCCCTCGCGCACATCGTCGCCGGTCAGGTTGGCGTCTTTTTCCTTGAGCAGGTTCTGCTTGCGCGCGTAATCGTTGATCACGCGGGTGAGCGCGGTACGGAAGCCCTCAAGGTGCATGCCGCCTTCGGGGGTGTAGATGTCGTTGGCAAACGACATGACGTTCTCGCCGTAGCCGCTATTCCACTGCAGGGAAACCTCGACCTCGCCCATCTTGGCCACAGGCGCGTCCGGGTCCGATTTGCCCTCGATGTAGATGGGCTCCTTAAAGGCCTCGGGGACGTCCTTGCCCTCGTTGAGGAACTTGACGAAGTCGATGATGCCGCCCTCGTAGCAAAACTCCTCCACGTGGGGAGTCGCTTCGCGCTCGTCGGTCAGCACGATTTTGAGGTTCTTATTGAGGAACGCCGTCTCCTGCAGACGGTTGTGCAGCGTATCGAAATCGTAAATGCAGGTCTCGAAGATCTCGTCGTCGGGCCAGAAGGTGACGGTGGTGCCCGTCGAATCCGAGGTGCCCACGACCTCCATCTTCTTGACGGTCTTGCCGCGCGAGAACTCCATCTCGTAGGTGTTGCCGTCGCGACGAACCTGAACGACCACGCGCTTGGACAGTGCGTTGACGACGGAGATGCCAACGCCGTGCAGGCCGCCCGAGACCTTATAGGCCGAGTTATCGAACTTACCGCCGGCGTGCAAAATCGTCATGACGACCTCGAGCGTCGGGATCTTTTTAACAGGGTGCTCGTCGACGGGGATGCCGCGCCCGTTGTCGACGACCGTGATGGAGTTGTCGGCGTGGACCGTCACCTGGATCTCGGTGCAGAAACCGGCCATGGCCTCGTCGACGGAGTTGTCAACGATCTCCCACACCAGGTGATGTAGACCGCTGGCGCTCGTCGAGCCGATATACATGCCCGGGCGCTTACGAACGGCCTCGAGACCTTCGAGAATCTTAATCTCGCCGCCATCGTAATCGTTTTCGTTTGCCACACGTCCTCCTTCAGTCAAGAAAATGTGTACAGCCTTACTAGTTTATCGTAAAAAAATACCCTCGGGAACGAGGGTATTTGGCTCTACAAGGCCACCAGATGCGATTTAAGGCTCTTTTTTGCTTTGCACGCCCTTGGCCCACTCGGCACTGGCTCTCATGGCATTCTCGAGGGCCTCGCGCAGTTTTTGGTCTTCGATGGGTGCCACTTGGCGCTCAATCTGGGTGCGCTCGGCCTCGCTTAGGTCGGCGTGCGGGGCCGGCGGGCGCTCGGTCGTCGCCGGGCGCAGGCGCTCCTTGGCGGCGGGCGGCGTGTGACCGGGTGCGGTGGTTTTGAACACCAGGCCGTCCACATGCGCACCGGCGCGCTCCATGCGCGCGCGGATGATCTCACGCAACAGCGTCATTTCCTGCGTCCACGAGGGCGAATCGAGATATACCAGCAGCTCATTGGACTCGGGCAGGTAGCGCAGGCCCGTCACATGCCGCCCCTCGCGCGTGCCCGAGCACACCGCGTTCCACGCGCGATAGACCGCGCGCGACTCCTCGGCGACCTCCATCTGCGCACGGCGCTCAGGTGTTGCAGCCGCCAGGATGCGCTGGCGTTCTGCGTTCAAAAAGCCACTGAAGGCGACCGTTTCGCTCTCGCGCTCGTAATTAGCACGTCTCACCCATGCTCACCACCTTGGCTCGACCAAGCAGGTCATCGGTAAAGTACCCCAGGTTGGTCGTGGTTATGACCGTCTGGATATCATCGCCGATCAACCGCAGAAAAGCACCGCGGCGCTCGCCGTCGAGTTCGCTCATCACGTCATCCAAAAGCAGCAGCGGGGCGGTGCCCAGGACATCGCGAGCGACGGCCACCTCCGCCACCTTCCAGGCCAGCACCAACGTTCGCTGCTGGCCTTGGCTGGCAAACGAACGGGCGGAGCGACCCGCCACGGTAAACTCAATCTCATCGCGATGCGGTCCCACCAACGTCACGCCGCGGCGAATTTCCTCGTCGGCGTGCTCATCAAGGGCAGCCAGCATGCGCTCGTACGCCCAGCCCTTCAGCTCTTCGCGATCCTCCACCTGGGGCAAATCCCCCAGTGTGGACGTATAGGTCACGTTGGCAGCCTCACCGGACGCCACTTGCCCGTAGGCAGTGTGCACATGGCCCACCAGCCGGTCGAGCAGGGCCAACCGGTGCACGAGCAGGGCCGAGCCCGCGCGGGCAATCGAATCGTTCCACGCGCCGAGCATCTCGCGGCAGCACCAGGCCTCCTTGAGCAAGGCGTTACGCTGGGTCACGCAACGACCATAGGTGCTCGCAAGATCGGCATAGCGTGCGCTCAGTTGCATGCCAAAGTCATCGAGGGCGGCGCGGCGCACGCTGGCGCCTCGCTTAACCATGTCCAGATGGTCGGGGCAAAACAGCACGCTCGGCAGGACCCCGCGCACGCCGGCGGCAGAGCATCTCTTGCCGTTGCGGCTAAACGAGCGTTTACCGTCCTCCGCGCTCAATCCCATATCAAGCACGCGGCCGTCGCCCTCGAGCCTCAGCTCGACCTTGCACGAGCCCACGCCGTCATGGACGAGCTCGGCTGCGGTCGGATGCCTAAACGAGGCGCCGCTCGTCAGCAGCTGCAGCGCCTCTATGAGATTGGTCTTTCCCGCCGCGTTGGGTCCCGCAAGTATCGTCACGCCCTCGTCCAGGGCAAGACGATAGCTCTCGAAACTGCGGTAGTGCGCGACGGAAAGATCGCGGGCGAACATGGTCATGGCGAAGCGCTAGATGCGGACCGGCATGACCAGGTACAGGTAGTTGATCTTGTCGTAGGACTTGAAGATGCCCGCCTGCGAGTAGCTCTTGAGCTCCAGCGTGATCTCCTTCTCCTTGGACAGAGCATTGAGGCAGCCGAAGATGTAGTGGTAGTTGAAGGCGATGGTACCCGACTCGCCCTCGGCCTCGACATCGATCGTCTCCTGCGCAAGGTCCTGGTCATTGGAAATGGAGGACAGGCCCATCTGCCCGTTCTCGACATCGATCTCGAACTTGACGGCTGGGTTGGCGCTCGCGATAACGGCCACGCGCTTGAGGGCGGCGTTAAAGGCGGCGACGTCGATCTTGACGCTCGTCACGCACGAATCGGGGATGAGCTGCTTGTAGTTGGGGTACACGCCCTCGATGCGGCGCGACACGTAGGTGGTGTTGCCGGCCTCAAAGACGACCTGGGTGTCGGTAGCCCCGATCATGATGGTCGCCTGGCTGGCCATGATGTTCAGCGCGTCGTTAAAGGCGTCAGCCGGAACGTTGAGCTCAAAGGAGCCCTCGAGGGTCGAGGTCTCGACCTGCGTATCGCACACGGCCAAGCGGAAGGAATCGGTCGCCACCAGGCGCACGGTATTGTTCTCGACCTTCATGTGCACGCCGCCCAGGATGGGGCGGGCCTTGTCGGTCGAGGTGACGCGCCACACGCGACCGACCATTTCGGACAAGATATCGGTCGGCAGCTCCACGGCGCTCTCGATGGCATAGGCCGGAAACTCGGGGAAGTCATTGGCATCGAGCGTGTTCAGGCGGAACGAGCTCTTCTCGCAACCAATCAGCACCTGGCGCTCGGACAGCTCAAAGGTGACCGGGGCATCGGGGAGAGTCTTGGTGATATTGGAGAGCATCTTACAGGGGATAACCATCTCGCCCTCTTCTTCGACATGCGCCGCGATGCGATAACGGATCGAGATGGTGTAGTTAGAGGTCTGGAATTCCAAGATGCCGTCTTGCGCCTTGACGAGCACGCCCGACAGGATGGGAAGGGTGGATGCCGAAGCGACACCCTTCATAACGACGCCGATGGCTTGTGTAAGCGAGCTCTGGCTGACGGTGAACTTCATCTTTTAATACCTTTCTTTAGATATAAATATCTTAATAATAGTAATAGCACTGACGAAACTGTTGATTACTCCCAAAGACGCAGGTCAGACCCAGAAAGAAAATCGACAGCAACCTGTGTGCAACGGGGGTGGTTTTCCACGTTCAAAACCTGCGCAAAACTTTTCATCACCGCGGGTTGGGTTTTAGACACCTTATGCCCGTGGTTTTGACAAGTTTTCAACAGGTGTCTCTATTTCCCTACGAGCGCAGTGTAATTTTATCGCGCAACGATTTGAGATCTTCGGTGACGGTGCGGTCTTCCTGGATCATCTTCTGGACCTTTTTGTAGCTCGTGCTGACGGTCGAGTGGTTGCGGTTGCCAAATTCGGCGCCCACCGCCGTGGTCGTCATCTCGCACATCTCGATGGCCAGGTAGATAGCGATATGGCGTGCTTTGGCGATATTGGCGTTGCGACGCGGGCCGATGAGCTCCTCGTGCGTCACGCCGTACTGCTCTTCGATGACGGACTGAACCGTTTGCACGTTGATCTTTTTGGCCGATGTGTCGAAGTACTGGCTGGCGATGGCGTCGATATCGTCAAAGGTGAGCTCCCCGCCCTCGCGTTCGCGGTCGCCCGCCTCGCCGGCGCAGCGCTCGCAGAAGCTCTCGAGTTCGCGGATGTTGGTGCCCGAGACCTCGGCCATGTGTTTAAAGTGCTCGTCGGTCAGGTGCCCGCCGTCGCCCCCATAGGCCGCCAGCAGCGAGTCGTCGCCTGCCTCGGGAGCGGCGACGATGGTGTTCTCGTAATAGCGCTGCAAGATCTTGTATTTCATCTCGTAGCTGGGCTCTGCGACCAGGCAGAGCATGCCGGCGTTGAAGCGGCTGGTCAGACGCTCGTCCATGCTCAGGTCCTTGGGGGCGCGGTCTGCCGCGATGACGACCTTCTTGTTGTTGCGGATGAACTCGTCCATGAGCTGGAAAAAGTAGTCCACGCTCGCGCGCTTGCCGATGATGTTTTGGATGTCATCGATGATGAGCACGTCCACGCCGTGGTACGCCTGCATGATGGGAGCGTTGCTCTTCTTTTGGCGGTCGAACTCGGTCATCAGGTCGTCCAGATATGCCTGGGAGTTGGCATACTTGACCTTGATCTCGGGCGACTTCTCGGCGAGCTCGTTTTTGATGGCAAGTAACAGGTGCGTCTTGCCCAGGCCCGATTTGCCGTAGATGAACAGCGATGTACACGTGCCGCGCTCGTCCGCGAGGGCGGCAAACTTGAGTGCCGAGCGATAGGCATGGCTGTTCTCGGGGCCGTAGACAAAGTTCTCAAAGGTAAATTTTGAGTTCGCGGCGAGCGGGGCTCCATCCGTATTCTGCTCGGCCGGCACGGTCGGTGCTGGCATGGATGAGGCGGGGGTCGCAGCTTGCGTGGATTTAGTCGGCGCTCTGCCCTTCATCTGGTTCATCATGCGACGAAAATCATCGGCCGAGAGCGTGTTCTTGATTGCAATGCCCGAATCCGCGCCCGCCGCTGCGTCGTGAGCGATGGGCATGTGCGTGACGGGTGCGTTCGTTGACGTCGCCGCCGCGGTCGGCAACGGTGCCATGGTTTCACGGGAAACATCGCTGTGCTGGTGCTCGATTGTCGGCACCTCGTCTGCGGAGGCCGGCACCGCCGGGGAAGCGGCGGGAGCCGTGGCGGGCGCCGTCGCGGCAGCGGATTCCGTCGCCGCGCCTTGCGGTGCCACGATGTCGAGCGCAATCGGTGCAAAGGCGATTTCTTCCAGATAGGCCTCAATAGTCGGCTGATGCTTTTTGAGCTGCGCGATGGCAAAGCGCGAGGGGGCCTCGATCGTGAGCGTATCTTCGGTCAGGCTTATGGCCCGCGATTGCCCCAGCATGTTGATGAGGCGTGCATCTTGGCCGTCGCGCTGACAAAAGGCGATGGCATCCCCCAGGATGATGCTTGCTTCCTCGTCCACTGTCTCTCCCGTTCTTTAGCTCTGAGCTCGCACGCGAGCGGCGCCGAGTTCGGTCAGATGGTATTTCTGGCCATGCTTGATGACCAAGCCGGCCTGCGCCAAGTCATTGAGCGTGCGTGACCAGGTGGGGGCCGAGTTTCCAAACGCCCTCGCCAGATCGGTTGCACCGCACGCTTGATTTTGCGCCAGATAGCCCAGCGCGGCGTTGCCGCGATCGCTTACGAACACGTCCGGTTGTGGCTGCGCATACTGATTTGCTGCATTAGGATACATCATTTGAGCTGCTGGTTGTTGAGAACTCTGCATCGGCGGCATTTGCTGTTGAAAACTTTGAGGCCACTGTTGGTAAGGCTGTGGAGGCATCTGCTGGGCCCAGGGGTTGTACTGCTGCTGCGGCATCTGCTGGTACGGCTGCTGATATCCCTGCTGGTACTGCTGCGGGGATGGTTGGCCGTACCCCAGTGGCGGCATCTGCTGATATGGATATCCCTGTTGGTACGGTTGATAGCCCATTTGCTGGCCACCCGGTACCCCCGTCGCCTGCTGCATTGCTGCTGCATCCTGATCCGCCAGCGGCATGGCCTCTGGCATGTTTGGCGGCATCGACATCGATGCCGCTTGGGATTCTTGTGTAGGAAGCATTCCGGGCTGCTGCATCTGTCCCACGGGGGGCTGCATCTGCTGCGTTGCCATTGGCTGCTGCGCAAAAGCTCCCGGCAGGGGATATGTGGGCTGCTCCGTCTCGGGCCGCACGGCAGCGCCGCGTCCGCCGGCACGCTCGATTTCCTGCACGCGTTTAGGGTTCAGGCTTACCGTAACCACGGTGCCGTTGCCCATGTTGTCCTCGATGGATACGGCACCGCCGGCGTTTTCCAAATACTCCTGCACCATGGGAAACCCTGCTCCGGTTCCACGGATATAGCGCTTCATCTTGCTGTTTGCGCTGGTAACGCCAAAGTCGAAAGCACGTTCCTTGTCGTCGATGCCGGGTCCTTGGTCAGCAAAGCGGATGGTGTCTCCGCCGTCCAGAATCGAGATGATGGGCTCGGCAAAGTGTGCGTGGATAAGGTTTTCGACAATCTCGCGGATGACCATGAGCGAGATATGGCCACCTTGTTCTTTCATGCACTGGTAGACGGTGTTGGTCGTCTCTTCCAAATACGTGCGGACATCTTGCGGATCAATGACGATCACACGCGGTGTCGACAGCATGTCGTCATAGACGGCGATGCGTGCGGCGTACATGGCTTTTGGCGCCTGCGTGGTCGTCTGCTCGCCTTCCGCACGCTCTTCGCGCACGCCGGTGATGTGCTCGTTGTCGGGTGCCGGGTCTCCGGAATCGACCATGGTGTAAAAGTCGTCAGACATGCCGCTCGCAATCTTTCATAAGGTTTCGAACAAATAGTAGCTCACTGTGCAATGTTTCTCATCTTTCGACAACTTTTCAAAACCTGTTGAAAACTTTGGAAAACGGGCGAAAAGTTCTCAACATTGCCAACATGACCTGTTGAAAACTCGATGAAATATCGTGAAAAGTTGCCATACACCGCTAAATCGAGCTCGGCTTATGGGGGAACCGTGTGAACTGCGCAACCTTTTACCTTTGATTTCTTGACATTTGAACATTGATTTCCCTACAATCTTCAAGCTCACGTGTCTATATCTGCGTCCGCGCCCCCGCGGACACTCGAAATGCAGCAGGAGGAACTTAAGATGAAGCGTACGTATCAGCCTAATAAGCGTAAGCGTGCCAAGACCCATGGCTTCCGTGCCCGTATGGCCACTAAGGGTGGTCGTGCCGTGCTCGCCCGTCGTCGCGCCAAGGGCCGCAAGCGTCTCACTGTCTAGCAGCGATACACACATCTCGCATGAAGACTATTAAGTCTCGGCAAGATTTCGAGCATGTGTTCAGTCAGGGGCGTCGTTTCAATCACCCTCTGATTCGAATGACCATATGTGAATCGGTTGGCGAAGGCGACTCCGGAAGGGTCGCCTTCGTTGGTGCTAAGCGACTCGGTTGTGCCGTCGTGCGCAACCGATCTAAGCGTGTGATGCGCGAGGCCGCCCGCAGCTGCGGATTTCCCGTTGCGGGTTATGACATCATCTTGTTTGCAACTCCCAAGACTAGGGTTTCCTCGCCGCAGGAGATGGACAAGGCGTTGCGTTCGCTTATGAAGCGCGCCGGCGTTGCCGGGGAGGAGCGATGAGCAATCACGTTTTGCGACGTGTTGCCATCGCTCCTATTCGCATATATCAACAGGTTATTTCGCCCTTATTGCCTGACGCCTGCATTTATTACCCAACGTGCTCGCAATACGCCATCCAGGCGATTGAGAAGCACGGTGTTTTGAGAGGCTGCTGGCTTGCCGTGAGGCGCATCGCTCGCTGCAATCCCCTGCACGTCGGCGGTTATGACCCTGTGCCCTAGCGGGCACTCGCTATCGGAGGAAAACTTACATGTGGGATTGGATCGTTAACATCCTTTTCGAGCTGCTCAAGCTCATCCAGACCTTTGCGGTCGACTGGGGCCTGTCCATCATCATTCTGGTGGTCATCATCCGTCTGCTGCTGACGCCGCTTATGCTCAAGTCGACCAAGTCGACGGCTCGCATGCAGGTGCTGCAGCCCAAGATGCTCGAGATCCAGGAGCGCTATGCCGACGATCCCCAGCGTCAGGCCGAGGAGATGCAGAAGTTCTACAGCGAGAACAAGTTCAACCCCATGGCTGGCTGCCTGCCGCTGCTGATTCAGATGCCTATCCTGTTCGCCCTGTTTACATTGCTGCGCAACCTGCCGCAGTACTTTAACGACGGCACGTTCTCGTTCTTCAACATCCTGCCCGACCTGACCACCACGCCGAGCGCTTCCTTTGCCGATGGCTTTATGGTTGCACTGCCTGCGCTGGTTTGCCTGATCCTGTTTGCCGTCCTGACCCTGATTCCGCAGCTCTATATGTCGCGCAACCAGACCGGCCAGCAGGCTCAGAGCATGCGTATGATGGCCGTTGTCATGACGGTCATGATGCTTTGGATGGGCTGGAGCCTTCCCGTTGGTGTTCTGCTGTACTACGACGTCTCGTCTGCTTGGCAGGTTATCCAGCAGATTTTTGTGACGCAGAAGGTCATCGACAAGGCGAAGGCCGATGAGGAGGAGCGTCTTAAGAACGCTCCGCTGCAGGTTGAGGTCACTCGCCGCGAGAAGAAGCCGCGCCCGCACAAGAAGAAGTAGTGGGATATCAATCTTATTTAGGTACCTAACTTTTGGAGTACGTTATGTCTGAAGAGATCATCGAGGATATGCTTGAGGAGGTTGCCCCGCAGGTCGCGGGCGATTATCCCGAGATTGCACAGCGCTACAAGGCTGGTGAAGAGCTGACCGATGAGGAGCTCGACACCATTGCCGATGTTGCGATTTCCATCCTGCGTTCCATCCTTTCGCACTTCGATGCCGCCAACTCTCCTATCGATGAGTATGAGGGCGACGAGGGTGAGCTGATTTTGGATGTAACGGCTCCCGACCTTGCTGTTCTCATTGGCCGTCATGGTCGCACTCTTGATGCTCTTCAGGTTATGTTCTCTTTGCTGGTGAGCCGCAAGCTTGGCTTTAGGTATCCGGTTGTAGTGGACGTCGAGGGATACAAGAGTCGCCGTCAGGATAAGGTCGCCTCCATGGCTCAGTCTGCTGCCGAGCGTGCCATCCGCACTCATAAGAGTGTTTCGCTTCCGCCCATGAATGCCTACGAGCGCCGACTGGTTCACATTGCACTTCGTGGCAACGATGCAGTCGATACTCATTCTGAGGGTTCTGACCCTGATCGCCATGTGGTGATTGTTGCTCGATAATCTACTCGAGCTTATGCTAAGGGGACGTGATTTCCACGTCCCCTTTTTTTGTCAAAAGTTCTCGATACACTGATTTTTGTCAGAAAGGAGCTTTCGTTGTTAGTACTTACTGATCAGCAGGCTGACGAGATGTTGAGTCGTCTAACTTCCTATTGCAAAGAGTATTCCTTGAGCGTAACTGATGTTGAACTGAGGAAATGTATTCAGCATTTGGATTTGGTTCTGGAAACAAATAAGACTACGAATCTTACCCGTATTCTTAACGTAGAAGATGCTGCGGTACTTCATATCCTTGACTCACTTGTTTTGCTCCCCTATATCAATAAGGCTCCTGAGGGAGCTTTGCTCGATATGGGAACAGGTGCGGGCTTCCCTGGTATTCCGTTAACCATAACCACGCATCGTAAAGCTACTTATATTGACTCTGTTGGCAAGAAGGTTGATGCTGTCAATTCTTTTGTCCATGCTCTTGGATTGAAACATGCTCATGCCGTTCATGATCGTCTTGAAGAATATGCTCGAAGCCATAAGAAGCAGTTCTCTGTTGTAACCGCCCGCGCACTGGCCTCTTTACCGATTCTTGTTGAGTATGCGGCTCCGTACCTCAAGGATGGAGGGCTATTTGTTATCACAAAGGGCAATCCATCTGATGAGGAGCTTGCCTCTGGCATCTCAGCAGCTAAGATCTGCGGCTTCACTTCGCTTCTGAATGACGCAATCGATTTGCCTGAAGGCCTGGGTCACAGGGAGTTCATTGTTCTTAGGAAGAGTCATTCAGCATCCGTTTCATTGCCTCGTGCAAATGGCATGGCAAAGAAGAATCCGCTTGCCTAGATGTTTCACGTGAAACATAATAGATACTAACAACTTGCAGTGTTTCACGTGAAACATGGCGGTTGATATTGAATCGGAATGTTTCACGTGAAACATCCTCCGTTTGACAGCTTCAATACACACCAGGAGGGACCGTGGGATTTCGCGACGTTAAGCGTTCTAAGAGCGCAAAAGACACGCGTATTATTGCAATTATCAATCAAAAAGGCGGCGTTGGTAAGTCAACGACGGCTGTAAACCTTGCGGCGGCACTGGGCGAGCAGGGTCGTAAGACACTGATTGTCGATTTTGATCCGCAGGGAAACAGCACCAGTGGATTCGGAATTGAAAAAGAAGACCTTGATCACTGCATCTATGATGCATTGTTGAATGATGTGCCGGCAGAATCGCTTGTTCTTGATACAAATTGCAAAAAGGTATTCGTAATTCCGGCTACCATTCAGCTTGCAGGCGCGGAAATTGAGCTCGTAAGCGCAATTGCTCGTGAAACCCGCCTCAAAGATTTGCTTGAGCCAATTCAGGACGAGTTCGATTTTATTTTCATTGACTGTCCTCCTTCGCTCGGCTTGCTTACAATCAACGCCTTGACTGCAGCAGACAGTGTTTTGATTCCGATCCAGTGCGAGTATTATGCACTCGAGGGTGTTACGAAGCTGCTTGAGTCAATGAAGATGGTCAAATCACGTTTGAACAAGGGCTTAGACACCTATGGCGTGCTAATGACCATGTATGACTCGCGTACTTCTCTGTCGAATCAGGTTGTTGAGGAGGTTCAATCGTACTTTGGTGATAAGGCGTTTAAGACGTTGATTCCCCGTACAGTTAAAATCTCCGAAGCTCCGTCTTTTGGAGAACCGGTAATTACCTATGCACCTCAAAATAAGGGTGCAAAAGCGTATATGAACCTTGCAAAAGAAGTGATCAAGCGTGCCTAGTGCAAAGAAACGTGGCGGATTAGGACGTGGTCTCAATGCTTTGGTCTCAGAGGCCGAATATGAGACCGGTGGTTCGGCTGCATCTGCTTCAAATGCCGCATCTGAAACAAAACTCCCTATTGAGGATATCGTTCCCAACCCTAATCAGCCGCGAATTCACTTTAACGAAACTGAACTTCGCGAGTTGAGTGAGTCAATCCAAGAGCATGGTGTTTTGCAGCCGCTTTTGGTTCGCAAGCACGGAAACGGCTATGAGATCATTGCTGGTGAACGTCGTTACCAAGCGTCAAAGCTTGCTGGTCTTGAGGAACTGCCTGTCATCATTAAAGATGTTAATGATGAAGAGATGCTGGCCCTTGCACTTATCGAAAACCTTCAGCGTTCTGATCTGAATCCCGTTGAAGAAGCCAAGGGGTATCGCCAGCTCATTGATGCCAGTGGTATGACCCAAGAGGCATTGTCGAAGGCTGTAAGCAAGTCACGTTCTGCAATTACAAACTCGCTGCGCCTTCTCGATCTCCCCGAAGTTGTTCAGCAGATGATTTTTGAGGGTAAACTTACTGCTGGTCATGCACGTGCGATTCTTGCTGTTCCCTATGAGGACGCTCGAATTCGACTTGCTGAGAAGGTTGTTGCAGAGGGTCTTTCCGTAAGAGCGACAGAAAATCTTGCTCCGTTGTTTTCTGCCGGAGAGACGCCTAAAACGTCGAGGCCTGCAACGCCTCAGTCTTTTAAAAAGGCTGCCCGTGTACTTCGTCAGGTATTTAATACCAACGTACGTGTGAAGAGCTCACGTGGAAAGAATAAGATTGAGATTGAGTTTAAAGACGAGGAAGAACTCTCTCGTATTCTTGGTGAAATGATTCAGTTTGATCAAGGAGACCAAGATGAGGAATAAGATTTTAACTGCGATTGCATTGGCGACGACAGTCGCGGCTGGTGCCTTTGCTGGCTATAAAATCGCGACAGACGATGAGCTCCGAGGTCGTTTGCTTCGTGGTGCGCATGATATCGTCGATACGTCCAAGAAGAAAATGGATGTTATGACAGAAGATGTTGCCATGCGTACGGCTCAGGTAACGAAGAATCCCAAGATTAATCAAGGTTGGGTTAGCAATCAATGGGAAAATGTAGGCTATTAGGTACCTAACAATTACTCAGCATATTCTAAGGGGTCCTTGTCAGATTCATGAAACAAGGACCCCTTATTTTGGCCGTAAAAAATGGATCAGGTAGCAGCTGATTCAAAATTAAGGTCAATAAATGAAACGACCCCGATTGCATATTCTGCAACCGGGGTCGTTCGATGTTTCACATGAAACGTTTTGGGGTGCGACTCCCCTATGCGTTCTTCTGAACTTTGAAGCGCTGCTTCAGCTGTCCGCAAGCGGCGTCAATATCGTTACCACGGGAGTTACGAATCGTGGTCTCGATGCCACGGGACTCAAGACGACGCTGAAGATCCTCAACCTTATGAATCGGCGACGGCTTGAGCGGGCTGCCCTCGATGTCGTTAAGCTGAATGAGGTTAACGTGGCACAGCGTTCCCTCGCAGAAGTCGCAGAGCGCCTGCATCTCGGGATTCGAATCGTTGACGCCTTCGATCATGGCGTACTCATAGGTCGGGCGGCGGCCAGTCTTCTCGGTGTAGAGCTGAAGCGCTTCGTGAAGGCGAAGCAGCGTGTACTTCTTAACACCGGGCATGAGCTTATTGCGCGTCGACTGGATGGCGGAATGCAGGGAAACGGCAAGCGTGAATTGCTCGGGGATGTCGGCAAATTTGCGAATACCGGGAATAACGCCGCTGGTAGAGACGGTGAGGTGACGAGCGCCGATACCGATGCCGTCGGGGTCGTTGAGGATTCGCAGCGCCTTGAGAACCTCGTCGTAGTTGGCAAACGGCTCGCCCTGGCCCATGAAGACAACGCTCGTGGCGCGCTCGCAAAAGTCGTTGGATACATGAAGTACCTGGTCGACGATCTCTTGAGCGGTCAGAGAGCGCTTGAGGCCGTTGAGACCGGTGGCGCAAAAGGCGCAGCCCATGCCACAGCCTGCCTGGGTGGAAACGCAGACGGAAAGCTTGTTGCGACGGGGCATACCGACGGTCTCGACGGAAATGCCGTCGTGGTACTCGAGCAGGTACTTGCGAGAGCCATCTTTGGAAACCTGCTTGGTGAGTTCAGTCGGCGTGTCAAAGGCAAAAGCCTCTTTAAGCTGCTCGCGGAAAGCCTTGGGAAGGTTGGTCATGTCGTCAAACGAACAAACGTTCTTCTCGAAGACCCATTCGATGAGCTGCTTTGCGCGGAAGGCGGGCTGGCCAAGTTCGGCCACGAGCTCGCGAATATCGTTTTGGCTCAAGTCGCGAATGTCCTGAGATTTAGTCCTGGGATTCATGGAAGCCTTTCGATTTTGGGGAAACGTAGGGGGTATCGCTACAATATGGTATCAGCTGCAGAAATTATAGAGGAGGAGTCTGCCCATGCCGGGTAAAAGCCTAGAGAACATGCACGTAGCGGTCTTGGCGGGCGGTCATTCCGCTGAGCGCGAGATCTCGCTCAATTCAGGAAAGAACGTCGTGGTGGCACTGAAGGAAGCCGGCTACACCTCGGTGGAGCTGCTCGACACGGCCGCCGATGACTTTATGGTAACCATGGCGACCGGCGGCTTTGACGTGGCGTTTATCGCCATGCACGGTGCCGGCGGCGAGGATGGCGCCATGCAGGGCGCCATGGAGACCCTGGGTATCCCCTACACGGCCTCGGGCGTGCTTGCCAGCGCCTGCGGTGCCGACAAGGAGGTCTCTAAGCTCCTGTACGCCAAGGCGGGCATTCCCATTGCCCCCGGCCTTGCGCTCGAGGTGGGCGATGAAGTCGATATCGATCATATCGTCGAGGTTTGTGGCGAGCGCTGCTTTGTGAAGCCGGCCGTCAACGGTTCCAGCTATGGCATTTCCCTGGTCCATGAGCCCTCCGAGCTGCCCGCGGCAATCGCCAAGGCGTTTGAGTACGGCGACAAAGTGCTGGTCGAGAAGTGCATCGAGGGTACCGAGATCACCGTTGGCGTATACGGCGAGGATGACGTGCGCGCCCTGCCGATTGTCGAGATCCGTAAGCCCGAGGACTGCGAGTTCTACGATCTGGACGTGAAATATGTCGACCCTACGGACATCCATCACATTCCGGCGCAGATTTCACCCGAGAATTACGCTCGCGCTCAGGAACTTGCCTGTGCCGCTCACAAGGCCCTCGGTTGCCTGGGTATCTCGCGCAGCGACTTTATTGTGAGCGAGGACGGCCCCGTTATCCTCGAGACCAATACCATTCCCGGCATGACCGATACGTCGCTGTATCCGGATGAGATCCGCCACACCGACGACATGACGTTCCCGCAGGTCTGTGACAGCCTGATCCGTATGGGCCTTCGTCGAGCGGGCATTGCATGCTAATCGAGGACGCGGTTTCGTCAGGAACGCCGCAGTTTGTCATCGACTCCTATGCCACGCTTGCCGACCGCGCCAAAACGCAGTCCTTCGGCCTTATCGAGGAAGATGTGATTATCCTCGATACCGAGACCACGGGTCTTTCGGTGCAGGACAACGAGCTGATCGAGATCTCGGCGGCCCGTCTTTTGGGCCGCGAGGTCATCGACCGCTTCGATACCTTCGTGCATCCCAGGCAGCTGATTCCCGCCGAGATTACCGAGCTCACGAGCATTACAAATGCCGATGTGGCAGATGCCCCGTCGGCGGTTGAGGCCGTCGCCGCTCTCGCCGATTTTGTCGGTGGCTGCCCGGTGATCGCACACAACGCCACGTTCGACCGCTCGTTTATCGAGTCGGTCAAAGGCGGCGTCAACGTGAGCGATATTTGGATCGATTCGCTGGCGCTGTCGCGCATCGCGCTTCCGCGCCTGGCCTCGCACAAGCTGTCTTTTATGGCCGATCTGTTTGGCTGCGACTCGGTATCACACCGTGCCAATGCCGACGTCGACGCCCTGTGTGGCGTATGGCGCGTGTTGCTCGTGGCGCTCACCGACTTGCCCCAGGGCCTCATGGCGCGCCTAGCCGACATGCATCCGGACGTGCCTTGGTCCTATCGTCCTATCTTCTCATTCTTGGCAGGGCAGAACCCTGGTTCTATCTTCTCTCTCAGCGCCGCTCGTGCTGACGTTCTCAAGGCCGATCGCGCCGACGATCGGGTGGACGCCGATGAACTGCCGGTTCTCAAGATGCCGAGTCGTGAGGAGATTGAGGCAGGCTATGCGCCAGGTGGCCTAGTCAATCGCATGTATCCCACCTACGAGCCGCGTGATGAGCAGATCGCGATGGCGCTCGAGGTCCGCGATGCGCTGGTCACGGGCACTCATCGAGTAATTGAGGCAGGCACAGGCGTCGGCAAATCGATGGCCTATCTGGTGCCTTTTGCCGAGGCAGCACGCCGTAACAACATCACGGTTGGTATTGCGACCAAATCGAACAATCTTGCCGACCAGCTCATGTACCATGAGCTGCCAAAACTTGCCGAGCAACTGGACGGTGGTCTGTCATTTTGCGCGCTCAAGGGGTATGACCACTATCCGTGCCTGCGCAAGCTTGAGCGCATGAGCCGCGGCCAGGTCGAGATTACCACCAAGCGCGATCCGGCGGACACGCTCACGGCGGTCGCGGTCATTATGGCGTACGTCTGCCAATCAGCCGATGGCGACCTCGACTCGCTCGGCATTCGGTGGCGCAGCGTCAACCGTCCCGACTTTACGACGGCCTCGCGCGAGTGTGCTCGTCGCCTCTGCCCGTTTTTCCCTGATAAATGTTTGGTCCACGGTGCTCGCCGTCGTGCGGCGCATGCCGATGTGGTGGTCACCAACCATTCCCTGCTGTTCCGCAACGTCGCGGCCGAGGGCAGGATTTTGCCTCCGATTCGTCATTGGGTAATCGACGAGGCCCATTCCATCGAGCGCGAGGCGCGCCGTCAGTGGGCGCGCGTGGTGTCGGCGGACGAATCACGCGTCCTGTTCGAGCGCCTGGGTGGCTCGAGCACCGGCGCACTAAGCCAGGTTTCCCGTGATTTGGCAACCTCCGAGGGCTCTACGCTCTATCTGGGCCTTACTGCCAAGGCGACGTCGACGGTTGCCCGCGCGAGCATGGCAATCGCCGACGTGTTCGATGGCGTTCGCGAGCTCGGCCGCCGTGCGCGTGGGGGTTATGACAATGCCAATCTATGGATTGGCCCCGAGCTGCGCGAATCAGACGACTGGCATGATTTCTTACAGTCGGCCTACACTGGCATCGACGCATTGGAACAAGCTGACAAGAGCGTCGACGCGCTGGTGCAAGCCGTCGCCGCCGACAAGCCCGAGGTTGTTGTCGACCTGGGTGATATCTCGCGCCGCCTGCACGAGCTGGCCGAGAACCTCAAACTCATCATTGATGGCACCGATGAGCACTACGTGTATTCGCTGCAGGTCAATCGCAGACTTCGTGCCGGCGGAGAGTCGATGACCGCAGAGCGCATCGACATTGGCGAGGCTTTGGCAACCGAGTGGCTACCCGAGGTTCACACGGCTATCTTTGCCTCGGCGACCATGACGGTGTCCAAAAGCTTTGAGCACTTTAACCATGCGGTCGGCCTTGATCGCATCGGTGCTTCAACGTCGTCATCGCTGCACTTGGATTCGAGCTACGACTTCGATTCGAACATGGCTGTAGTCGTTGCGGGCGATATCCCCGATCCGCGCGATCGTGAGAGCTATCTTACGGCGCTCGAGCGCGTACTGGTCGACGCCCATCTTGCCATGGGCGGATCGGTGCTCACGTTGTTCACCAATCGGCGCGACATGGAGGACCTATACGCCCGCGTTGAGCCCAAGATGGCCCGTGCGGGTCTGGAGCTCAACTGCCAGCAGCGCAACTCATCTCCTCGTCGCCTGCGCGACCGGTTTATCAACGAACCGACCTCGTCGCTTTTTGCGCTCAAGGCCTTCTGGGAGGGGTTTGATGCCAGCGGCGAGACGCTGCGCTGCGTCATCATTCCCAAGTTGCCGTTCTCAAGCCCCACGGACCCGCTCTCGTGCGAGCGCAACCTGCGCGAAGACCGCGCATGGGCGCGCTATTCGCTGCCCGAGGCGGTGCTCGAGGTTAAGCAGGCCGCGGGGCGTTTGATTCGCTCGTCGACCGATAGCGGTGTGCTGATCTTGGCGGATCCTCGCCTGGTGACGAAGGGCTATGGCAAGAAGTTCTTAACGTCGCTGCCCACGAGCTCCTACCAGCGCATCGAATCGGCGCAGATTGGGCACTATCTACAGCTGTGGCGTGCACGCCACGAGCGGCGGCGCTAAAGCGGACAGACGAGGGTTTTTGCCATATCGCACAGACGCTTTGACAGGGCGGGGTCATCCAAGATGCGGATGGCTCCGCCCGCTGCGATTATCTGGCTCAGCAGCCAACGCTCGGAGCCGTAATGTACGGTTACCGTTGCCATGTCTGTCCCGCTGCGCTTGATTAGGGTGATGCCGGCCCAGTCCAGATGCTCCGCCATATCGAATGGCATCAAGAGCTTTGCGCTGCGCTGCGTCCGGGCAAGGGAATCGTGGAGGGATGCGACGTCCGGTGCGTGAGGCACGACGGAGTCTTCCGTTAAGGCGAGTCCCTCGATTTTATCCATGCGATAGGTGCGCTGCTCATCGACTGCGATGTCCCAGGCAATCAGGTATGTTTGGTCGCCGTTTGCCGTAATGCGCAAGGGGTCGACCAGACGCTCGCGTGGCCGTGCATCGTCCATCGAGCGATACGAGATACGGCAGCGAACGCCGTCCTGAATGGCGCAGCTCAGCTGCTGCCAGTGCGACCCGTGGTTGACGGTGTCAAAGACGCGCTGGTTATAGCCGAGCTCTTCGGGTAGAAGAGCAAATCGAATCCGAGCCGCCGTCTGCGGCTCGATCCCCAACGATTCAAGCTCGTGGTTGAGCACGGCGCCCTCGGCGGCACTCAGGCGCAGCGGTAGCACACGACCGGCGTCACCGGTGAGGACCACACGCTCGCCGTGGCATTCGCAGATGATGCGCGCGCCCGATTCTCGGTCCGCGAGCGTCGAGACGATCTCGAGAATCTCGTCGAGCGACGCCCCCGTGATGTCAAAGCGACTGCAAATCTCGTTTCGAGTCATGCCGTTCTCGCCGGCGGCGTAGAGGGCCTCCATGATGTCGATGGCGCGCGAGAGCCTCTGCTCGCTGGTGAGTTTACGCACGGGCATGCTCGTGCACCGTCCTTTCGATGAGGTGGTTCCACGCCTGTTTGAGCGATTTGGGGGCCATGGGCCTCATGCCGTCCATGGCGTGGGTCATGCAAAATGAAGCGGCGGCTTCAAGGTCGCGCACGTCAACGGTCCAGATCCATCCCGCATCGGTGTGTGCGAGCTTACCTCGCCCGCGCGTGAGACCGTTGATCATATCGATCTGCGTCTGAGGGGCGAATGAGAACGTAGCTGCAACGGGCGGTCGGTCGGCAAAATCGAATTCAAAGAACAGGTAGTCGTTGAGGTTGAAGTCCGCAGGGATGGTGTAGGCCTTCGAAGGACGCCAAGCGCGAACGATACGGTCGCAGCGGAATGTCCTGATGTCGTCGGTGGCATTGTCGAGGCCGCAGAAGTACGCCACGCCCTCGCGCTCGAACATGCCGTAGACGCAGACGGTACGCTCTTTTTGCTCACCGCGTCCGTTCTGATATAAAAATCGCAGCGCGCATCGCTCGGCAAAGGCGCTCCAAACCGCATCGACGGTGGGAGAGCGGCTGATCGTCGCCTCGTCCGCCGTCGTCCTGCCGGTGAGGTAGGCAATCTTGGAGCGAATATCGGCAAGCGGTGCGGCAAAGGTGGAAGAGCCGCTTGCAAGCGTTTGGTCGATGGCGTTGAGTAGGATGTCGGCGTCGTCTGCGGTGATGAGGCCACCTGCTGCAAACGTGTGCTCGCGGTCGATTGTCCACGAGCTTTCCTCGGTCTCCTGCGCGCCGGCAGGGCGAACCTCCTTGATTAGGATGCCGCGTTCGAGCAGTTTGTCACAATCGCGCCGAAACTTGCGCTTATCAGAGTCGATGTTGCCCGAGCCATATCCCAGGTCAGAATCCAAGACGATCTGCTCGGTCGTCAGCGGTTCGGGGGAGCTGTTGAGCACAAAGAAAAGATTGAGGATGCGCTGAGCCGTTTTATCGAAACTGGGCTCCGAATTTTCCTTTTTAATTGTCGCGGTCGCGTCGCTTGCCGTCATAGAGTCCTCGCATGAGAAGGTGGTTTGCTGCCATGATTTTAGTCCGATATGGAGATTAGGCTATATCCTTGTCCGCTCGGGGCGTTAAGATGGCCCGAATTCGGTCGTTTGCGCTCGCTCGGGGTATACTTTCGACTATATACGGTTCTAATGTGCATACATTGGGCCTATTTGTCGGATTATGGATGTGGAGCGCACATGGCGAACACCCAGAACTATATTAACCACCTGCTGCAGAACACCGGCATTACGCCGGCATGCAGCGAAGAAGAGCGCTTGGCTGCCGAGGATATCGCTCAGATCTTCCGCAACCACGGCTTTGATCCCGAGGTTCAGGAGTTCAATGCCCCGGCGCCCAGCAGGTTGGCATTTGCCGTTACCGGTATTCTTGCGTTTGCCGGCGCCCTGCTGATGGGCATCGGCGGCGGCATCGGCTTGGTCGGCACCTTGCTGGCCATTGTCGGCGCCGTTCTTTACGTGCTCGAGCGCACGGGCCACCCCGTGGTTTCACGCCTGGGCAAGACGGGCGTGAGCCAAAATGTCATCGCCTACCACAGGGCCTCGGGCCCGCTCGCGTCTCCGCGCAACCGCCCGGTGGTCGTTGTCGCACACTACGACTCTCCCCGTGCTGAGCTGCTCGCCCGCGAGCCCTATGCTTCGTATCGTGCGCTCATCGCCAAGCTGTTGCCTGTTGCCACGGTTGCCCCTGCTGCCGTTGCCATCCTGCGCATCCTGCCGCTCCCCGGCGCGCTCAAGGTTCTGCTGTGGATTGTCGCGATCCTCGCTTCCCTCGTTGCGCTCGCCAACGCGGCAAACATCATCTCTAACCGCTACATTCTTCCCTATACGTCCGGCGCGGTGTGCAACAAGTCTTCTGTCGCCGCTATGCTCGGTGTTATGGACAACGTTGCTCCTTTCCAGGGCGAAAACGAGTTTCCCAACGATGTTCCGTTCGATACCTATTTTGGGGAGCAGAAGCGTCGTGCCGAGGAAATGGCGCGCGCAGCGGCGGAGTATGCCGCGGCCCAGCAGCAAAACGACTACGGCAACACCATCGAGTATGAAGAGCCTACCTACGCCGAGGACGAGTTCGGTCAGCCGATTGCTCCCGACGCTCAGGCCGAGCCCGAACAGGGTGAGGCTTTCGACGAGCAGATCGAGGGCTTTGAGGGTGCGTCTGCCGACGAGACGCTGATTGGCGCCATTGTGCCCGAGGATCAGAATCAGGCTGTCCAGGCCGAAGAGTTCAATGACGAGGTTCCCGCTGCCGAGCCGGCGGAGGAGCCTGTCGCGGCCGAGCCCGAGCCCAAGCTCTATCGCAATGCCGCCGGCAACATCCGCTTTGGTTCGGATGCCATCCGTGCGCTCGGAATGCTTCCCGAGTCCTGCACGCTCGATTACGAGGAGGGCGAGGAGCCGACGTTTGAGCCCGAGCCTGCCCCCGTCGTGACCGTGGATGATGAGTCTGCCGCGGTTACCGCTGCCGTTGCCGAGTCCGAGGCGGTGTCCGCGATCGATCCCGCGGCAGGACTGGACATTTTGGCTCCCGCCGCGCCGGCGCAAGACGTTGCGGACGAGTCTGACGACGATTACGTTGAACAGCCGAGGCGCGTGTCTTACGAGAGCGATACTGATTTCTCGGCCGAGATTCCCGCGGCAACGCCCCATGCCGATATTGCATCCGCGTTCTCTTCGATTGGCACCAGTGCTTCCAACTTCTTTAAGGGTGCGCTTGCAAAGGGCAAGAAATTTGTCGACGATTTCGAGGAGAAGCGCGCTGCCGCACGCGAAGCTGCCGAGCAGGAGGCTATCGCTCAGCAGCAGGCAGCCGAGGCGGCACGTGAGCGCGCGGCGCAAGAGTTCGAGCAGAACGAGGCTATGCAGTCCGTGCCCGTCGACGCTGCCGAAGCTACGACGTCCTTTGAGTCCCAGCAACCGGCGTCCGCGGATGTTGCTGAGGCGACGACGTCTTTCGAGGCTCAGCAGCATGTCGATAGCACCATGTCGTTTGATGCCGCGCAGTTCGATTCCACGATAACGTTTGAAAAGCAAGGCACCGCGATTGCCGAGCCCCTTCCTGTTTCCGATGAGCAGGGCGACGCGGCAGACGATGACGAGCCCATTGATGCTGCCGAAATTCAGGATGCTGCCAAGGACGAGTCCGTCGAGGCCAACTCTGACGAAGAGCAATACGCGGCAGCCGATCAAGGTGATTCAACCGAGGTCGAGCAGGAGGAGGTGCCTGCGGTTTCCGAGACTCCCGAGACGGATGATTCGAGGCCTTACTCCACGCAGATTTTCACCATGCCGACCCCGAGTGGTTCCGGTGCCACGGTTGCCAATGTCGCTCCCACCCAGGACGAAACGGTCGATTCCCTTATGGCCCAGATTTCCTCCCAAGCATCGCCGCGTCCGCAGATGAATGTTCCCGATCCGGCGTCGGCACCGTCGCCTGCACCCTCCTCGTCTCCGCTGGCTTCGGTCCCCGATCCGTCGCTGCCGTCGATGAAGCAGACAAACGTTGCGTCTCGCACGTCGCTGTTCGACCTTCCCGATCCCTCCGCACAGGTCAACGACCCCTTTGCTACCGCCCAGGGTCCCGAACCCACATCGGCACCCGTTGCGCCTCCTATGCCCGTTGCGTCGGGCGCACAGCCGATCGAGACCATTTCGGCTCCCGCCCCTGCGGCACCCAAGTCTCGCAAGCGCGGCCTGGGCGGCCTGTTCGGTCGTAAAAAGAAAAACGAACAGGACAGCATGAGTGACTGGCTGGGCGTCGAAGACGATTACGATGCCAAGAAGTCCGGTCGCGGCATCGGTTCGTGGGATAATTTCGAGGACGATAACGATGGCTGGAAGGGCGGCGCTACGTCTTCCGACGGCGCTTCTTCCGAAGATATGCTCTCGGCTGTCGCCTCTATGGGCGACGATGAGCTGCTCGGTCACGATATCTGGTTTGTGGCAACGGGCGCCTCGGATTGTGATGGCGCCGGTATGAAGGCCTTCTTGGCTTCGCATCGCGATAAGCTCCGCGGCGTTTTCTTCATCAATCTTGAATCCGTCGGCGCCGGTAGGCTTTCGGTGGTGACGGTTGAGGGCGAACAGCAGCTGCTCAAGGGCGATCGCCGCATCATGAACCTGGTCAGCAAGGTGTGCAAGTCGTTCCATGTCGATTGTGGCGCGCTCGAGATGCCCTATGCCAAGACCGATGCCTACGTCGCGCTCGAGGCGAGCCGCCGAGCCCTCACCATCGCCGGCGTGGACGGCACGCGTCTGGCTTGCACTCGTACCGAGGACGACCTGCCCCACAATGTCAACCCGACGAACATTGCCACGGTATCCGAGGTCGTGACCGAGGTTATCCGCCGTTCGTAGACGGAGCTCTAAGGAGTCAACGTGTTTTCGTATATTAAGCGCCATTGGCCTGTCTACGTGATTTTGACCTTGATTGCCATAGCGTTGGGGTTTGGAGCCGCCTATATCGTGGGCGCGAAGGGCTCGACCCCCGCCTCCGCAATCAGCGAAGAGGTGGAGCAAGAACAGAGCACGGGTGCCGATGGGATTCCTGAGTCCGAGCAAGCAATCGTTGATGGTGGATCTTCGTCTGCAGAGTAGATACGGCGATTTAAATGATTGAAAGCGGGCGAGCCGGGGGACTGGCTCGCCCGCTTTTTCATCGCGCTAGCGCTTCTTTGGGATTGACCTAAGGCGAGCGAACCATAGGGCTGCGGCACCCGAGGTCAGAAGCGCGGTGATGCAAGCGGCGATGGGGGCTGATCCTGTTGCCGGTAGGTCCTGCGTTAGGGTACAGCGTTGAATGACACTGTCCTCGTCATGTGACTCAAGTTTATCGCCGCCGCCGTTGCGGCAAAGATCGACGCGTGCGCTGTTGGTGAGTGCAGTTTGGGGTGTATAAGCCGACGTTGCCTGCATGTGCACGACTGCGCCCCGAGCATCTGTGCCAAGGATTGCTCTGGCATCGTCAAGGTCGTCGTGCTCATCTTTGAGATCATCACGGGTCCAAGAATCCGCATCGCTTCGAGTCGTAAAGTCGGCGGCTACTGCACCGTATTCAATGCGAATGCCCGTCACGACGGTATTGGATGCAAGGTCGAGTTCTTTCGCCTCGAGTGTGGCGGATTCCGTGGTCGAGACATCCGCCTTCCAGAGGTGCCAGCCGTCGTAATCGACGAGGCGGCAATCTTCACCCAGACTCTCTTTTACTTCGTCGGACTCAAGCCAAGGATTTTCGTGCCCATCGTCAAGCGTCGCGTTTGCCGGCTCATCGACGTCTGTCGAGTCCAACGGCGTCGTGCGATACCACACGTTGCACAGACCGTTGAGGTCGCCGATGGCGACGGGGGTTTCGATTGAGACGAATCTCGCCGTGCCGTCTTTGGCGCACTCAAGATCATCGGTAATCGTAAACTCATCAACCCAAGTAGCGGAATCGTTTCGAGCATCGATGGTATAGGAGAAAAGTCCGTCCGTATTGGTTTGCATCGCGGCGCGGTTTTTTCCATCGCCGTTAGCCAACAGACCCTTCCCGATAGGTTGGACAAGTTCCTGACGCTTGTCGACCTGTCCTTTGATCTCGATGGGCGCATCCTTCATCGCGACGGATTGGACTTCTCCCGTATCCTTTATTTCAAACGTTATCTCCTCGGCAAGGTCATAGGTCCGCGGAGACATCGTTTCGCGCAACGAGTAGGTGCCGGGTGCAAGATGTTCGATGCGGTGCGGCTTGTCGGATGAGGTCCAGGAGTCTATTTCGGTTTTATCGGGACCATATAAGGTGAGCTGTGCGCCTTTCACTTCCTGATCTCCGCTCGCATCGACCTTGGAGATATCAACCTTGGTGTAATCGTCGGATACGTTAAGCCGTGCTTCCACAACGGGTGTTTTCTGGTCGGCATAGGTAAGGTCGACGATATGGTGCGCCCGGTCGAGTAAGAAGCCGGTCGGCGCTTGAGTCTCGACAACCTCGTAGCGTGCGGTGCCAGATCCCAGCGGAAGGTCGTCCGCGCGTGCTTCTCCAGTTTCATCCGTCGTGACGGTAGCGACAGTCTCACCGTCGAGCGCGGCAATGCTACCGTCGGGGCGCACGATATCACCTGAGGCACGGATCTCAAAGATGGCGCCCGCGAGGCTGCTGCCGTCTACGGCATCGGTTTTAACGATCCTGATGTTTCCGGTCGCGGCGCGGTCATAATACGAGACGATTGCAACGGGCGTTAGGTTTATATCGGCGGGTATGTTTACCTCGATCTCTCCGCCGACAAGATAGGGCTCTTTGGCCGAGGTTTCGCGTACATAATAGGTGCCCGGCACGAGCGATTCGGGCAGTGTGACGGTGCCGGTCGCGTCAGTCGTAAAGGTGTCCATTACGTTATGTGCTGGATACCAGCATGTTTGTGAGACAGGTTTGTGATTGCTGTCGAGGAGTTGGAAGGTGAATCTGGCTAGGGGAACAGAAGCGCCTGTTTGGGCATCGCGTTTTACAATCTGGAGATGCGTCGACAGAGCGTGGTTGTCCACGATATATTGAAGCTCGGCGCCGTCGGAAATCTGATTGGCCTCGACGGTCCATTCCCCCGCACGTTTAAAACCCTCGGGGACGGTTTCCGGAACCTCACGAACCGTGTAGCCGGCGCGGTCGTATGGGACGGCTCCGTGGACACCGGCTGGTCGCTTGCCTGTGCCGAACCATGCTTCGGGCTGGTCTTTGGTGGAGGCAAAGCCATAGATGTTTGTAGTCAGTGTGCCAACAACCTGCTGAGAGCTGTTGCTCACAACCTCAAAGACAACACCTCCCGCCGGCTGCTCCAAGCTGGATTGGTCGCTATTGCCGTAATCCTTGAATTTGGAAATCTCAAGGTTAAACGCAATGGGGATATCGGAAACGCGAGATTCGATCTCGACCACGCCTGAATCGCCGAGCTGGTCGGCTCCAACGGTATAGGTCCAGCTGTCGTTGGATGGCAGGTAGCCCTCGGGGGCTTTTGACTCATAGATGGTAAAAGTTCCCAGGGGGACATCGGTGAGGGTGGCCCGACCGCTTTCGTCAGTCGTGAGAATTTGCGACCATCCAGGGGTTGATTGCGACACACACGTGAACTCTGCTCCTGCGAGTGAAGATCCCACCTGGGGGCCGGCATTCGTCGCGGCATCGAGTTTTACGACATGCAGGGTGATGGCGCCGGGTTGTTCATCGATGGCGACCTGCCCGCCGTCATTCCCCGTGGTAAAGGCAACGCGATCGGGGCGGGGGACATAGCCGGCCGGCGCCTTCGTTTCAACTAGGTAGTATGCCGTGTTGGGTAGGAGTGTTGCCTGTGCTCGACCGTTGCCGTCCATCTGGATGGTGCCGACACATGCGTCGCTGGCGCTCTCAAAAATATCGAATGTTGCCCCGGTAAACTGATAGGTATTGTTTCCGCTGGTAATAACAGTGTTCGCAGACTGCTTTTGGAAGGAAACAGAGACCGCTGGCAGTACATAGAGCATGTCTTGACGTCTGCTGCCGCCCGATACGGTTCCTAGATAGCGCCGCGCGCGGTGCGGAGCGGCTTTGATGCTTCCTGATTTTGCGCTGTCGTGGAGCCACCGCGCAGCCGCCACGACTTCATTGTCGGCGGTAAAGTGCCCGCTCTTGGTTTTGCCCTGAGCGGTCGTGTAGGAGTAGGTGCCGTCGACATGGGTAGTGCCGTTGAGCATCCATACGGCAAGCTGGGTGGCGGCGCGGGCGCGATCGGGTGAAAGATGGTAACCGCCAAACGACGCGGCGGTAGGATATCCGTGACAAACGATTGCTGCGAACTCGTCGTCGAGCCACACCCAGCCTTGATCAAAGTTGAGCCATGGGCCGCCCGGCTTGGTGGGGCCGGGACGCTCCTGGTTCATGCAGTAGGCAATCGAGGCGTCTTGAGCTTCATACTTGCCGATAAAGAAGGGCCCACAATTATCGCTGATAGTGCGGAAGCCGAGCTGGTCGTAGCCATCGACGGCAAATGCGGCTCCCGGTGCCAGGCAGCCGAAAAGCAGGAAGAGGAGCAGGAGCAGCGGACCTGTTGCGATTGCGCTGTGGACAGAGTGCGTGGGTGCGTTGGACATGGCTGCTCCTTATCCCTCGTGCGCCGCACGGGGAGGCTGCGACGCGTAGGATGAGGCTACCCCCGAGGTTCATGCGGGTAAGTACCGGAGCCTGACCAAAAGCTTGCCCAATTCCTGACAAATTGAGCTCAAATACAACAATCAAGCAAAAGCGCAGGTAGAAGATAAGGTGAACAGGAAGTCAAAGGTCCTCGTCTCCACAATTGACGCGATTTTCAAACGAATCTCCACAGCTAAAACAAGCATCGCCACCCTTGTATCGAACAAGACAACCGCGTTATACTATCCCCCACATATGCGGGCATCGCCAAGTGGTAAGGCATCAGCTTCCCAAGCTGACACTCGCGGGTTCGAGTCCCGTTGCCCGCTCCATTCGAATTTCAGGCACGGTAACGTTTCGTTACTGTGCCTTTTTCAATAAAGTGCCGGGACTCGAACCCGACAGGGTGCGAGCGTTAAATAAACGCGAAGCGTTTATAGCGAGCAGGCAAGGTCGCCGATAGGCGACCGCAGCCGGTGCGGATTTGCGAAGCAAATACGCGGACGTCCCGTTGCCCGCTCCATCGGGCGCGGGAGACCTTGGGACGGCCAATTCAACAAAGTCTTCCCTATCGTCTCCGTGAATCCGGGGAGATCGACCGCAGCCGGTGCGGATTTGCGAAGCAAATACGCGGACGTCCCGTTGCCCGCTCTATCAGCCAAGGGGGATGCTGGGACACTCGGTTCGATCCGGTCTCCTTCGACGGCTTTGAGGACCGGGGCATGCTGACCACAGCCGGCGTGCGTCCGCGACGCGGACGCACGGACGTCCCGTTGCCCGCTCCTGCTTCAAAATGTTAGGTTCATGCCTGCTGCCCATACTTGCACCTGCGCACGGTACAATGGTTGGGTTACGACCAACGTGCCAATAACCAAAAAGGAGCCGCTATGATCGATCGCTATACCCGCCCGGAGATGGGACACATCTTCTCCCTCGAGAACAAGTACGCCATTTGGCAGGAGATCGAGGTCCTGGCCTGCGAGGCCCAGGCGGAGCTCGGCAAGATCGGCATTTCTAAAAACGAAGCCCAGTGGATCCGCGACCACGCCAACTTTGAGAAGGCAAAGGTCGATGAGATCGAGGAGGTCACGCGCCACGATGTCATCGCCTTCCTGACCAACATGAAGGAGTACATCGACGCCGATGTTCCCGAGGGCGACCCCAAGCCCAGCCGCTGGGTTCACTACGGTATGACCAGCTCCGACCTGGGTGATACTGCTCTGTGCTATCAGCTTACTCAGGCGTGTGACCTGATTATCGAGGACGTCAAGAAGCTCGGCGTGATCTGCAAGCGCCGCGCCTTCGAGGAGCGCAATACGCTTTGCGCTGGCCGCACCCATGGCATCCATGCTGAGCCGATGACCTTCGGCATGAAGTTTGGCTCTTGGGCATGGGAACTCAAGCGCGACCTTGATCGTCTTGAGGATGCTCGCAAGAACGTTGCCTTCGGTGCCATCTCCGGTGCCGTCGGCACCTACAGCTCCATCGAGCCGTTCGTCGAGGAGTACGTCTGTGAGCACCTGGGTCTGGTTCACGACCCGCTGTCCACGCAGGTCATCAGCCGCGATCACCACGCCTATCTTGCCGGCGTGCTTGCCACTACGGCGGCCACCTGCGAGCGCATCGCGACCGAGGTCCGCAACCTGCAGAAGACCGATACACTCGAGGCCGAGGAGCCCTTCCGCAAGGGCCAAAAGGGCAGCTCCGCCATGCCACACAAGCGCAACCCCATCACCATGGAGAAGGTCTGCGGTCTGTCGCGCGTCGTGAAGTCCAACGCCCAGGTCGCCTTCGACAACGTCGCCCTGTGGCACGAGCGCGACATTTCACACTCTTCCGCCGAGCGTGTCGCCCAGGCCGATAGCTTCATCGCGCTTGACCATATGTTCCAGTGCCTCATTCGCGTTATCGACGGCCTGCAGCTGTATCCGGCCCGCATGATGGCCAATCTCAACAAGACCCGCGGCCTCATCTTCTCCTCCAAGGTCCTGCTTGCCCTCGTCGATACGGGTATCACCCGCGAGGATGCGTACGCCATTGTGCAGGAGAACGCCATGGCCACCTGGCACGAGGTGCAGGATTGTGTCTCTGGCCCCACCTTTAAGGAGCGTCTCGAGGCCGATCCGCGCTGCACCGTCAGCCAGGAGAAGCTCGACGAGATTTTTGATCCGTGGGACTTCCTCACCCGCATCGATACGGTCTTCGATCGCCTGGAGCAGCTGAACTTCGAGTAGGGTTAACCTAATTCGACCGCTTGCGGATGCATTTCAACCTTTGGCGCCTTGCCCGTCTTGGGCGAGGCGCTTTTTTTACTGTCGCATATGCGCCCGGGTAATAAAATGAACTCCGACTGCTGTTTCGATGAAAGGGGGCACGTGCCCAGACGCATCAAGCGGGCCACCATCGTCTCGTTTACGCTCATACTCCTTGTTGCCGTCTGTGCGGGCGCCCTGACGTATACCGTTCGAAGCAGTTCTTCCTCCTCGAATGAAGCCGATAGAGATCTCCCGGTGCTCAAAATCGGCGTTACGGATAACGACCCCTATGTGTATGTCGATACCACGGGTGATTACGCCGGTATCGATATCGACATCGCCCGCGAGGCCTGCAAGCGTGCGGGGCTCAAGCCACAGTTTGTCGATATTGACTGGAACGATCGCGACCGGCTGCTCAAAAACGGTGATATCGATTGCCTGTGGTGTGACTATTCTCCCTGTTATCGCGAGGATAAGTATTACTGGACCGAGCCGTATCTAACCGTGACGGTCTCGGTTGCCGCCAAGAAAACGAGTGGCATCAAGTCCTTGGCACATCTCGATGGAAGTAAGACCATTGCGGTGATTGCGGGTTCGGTGAGTGAACGCCGATTGCTTGCGGGGGATCTGGGGGTCTCGTCGGACGTTCAAATCAAATCATATGGCTCTGCCGAACTCTGCAAAGCCGCTCTAGTCAAAGGGTACGTTGACTGCTGGATGGCGGATGTCCAGTCGCTTGACCGACTCGTTGCTCAGTATCCCGGCGTTTACCGTGTGTTTGCCGACAATGTTATGACGGTTGACCTGGGCGTCGCGTTTGATGACAGCTATGAAGGATCGGTCGTAAAGGATCTCAATACCGCGCTGTTCGACATGGATCGAGATGGCACGATTGACCGTATTGTGGGCAATTACAAGACAGGAGCGACGACGGGCGGGCAAGGAGGAAATTCATGACAACTGATGAGCACCGCTTGAGTCGAAAGACTCTGAACGTCATAGCTGCCAGCGTTATTGTCAGCGCCGTCTTGTTAGGCCTGTTGTATACGGTTGGAACCCATCGCTGCCTCGAAAAAACGCTTGGGTTTGGCCAAGAAACCATGGTGTTTTTGGAGAACGCTTGCGAAAAATATGACCGCTACGAACAGGGGAGAAAAACCGAGGCGACGCACGATTTGCTCGCCGCGGTCGAATCGTTTGCGACGTTCCTGTCCTCTGATCGCGTTGAGGTTAACGACGATCTTATCGAGCAATTTGTCCATGCCGAGAACCTTTCGGGGCTGATGGTCATGGACTCCGATGGCCATATGGCTGCCCACTACGACATCGATGGTCGCGATCCGCTCATGTTGTGGCGAGATGAGTTGGCCTGTTCGCCGGTCGCATCGATGTATCAAGGTCCCAAAGTGACCTACTCAACTGTCGATGAGCGCCGTGGTGTCGTTTTTGCCGTCTGTGCTGTTCCGTATGGCGACGGCGTTGCCCTGGCATACCGCTCACTTGTTTCCGATACGGCGGACGACTATTCATATGCCATAGCCGACGTGCTTTCGAACAGTACCTTCCACCAGGGTCCCACGGTGCTTGTTATGGAGGATGCGGAGATTGTCTCATCCAACAGTGCCGATGCTGACGTGTCGCTCGCCCGACTCCTCACCAGCGTAGGAGTTGAGTGGAAAGACGACGGCCTGACGCGCATCGAATATCGAGGAGACGAATGGTATGCCGTGCGTGCGGCATATAAGGACTACCGCCTGTTTGCGCTATATCCCAAATCTGAGGTCATGTCTGACAGGATTTCATTTGTCGCCGTCGGCGTCTTGGTGTGTCTTGCGTTTTGGGTCGTGGTGCTGTTGGCTCGAAATATCGTTGACCACCGCAATTTGGTCGAAAAGGATAAACAGCTCGGCATTATCAATGCCATAAGCGCCATCTACGATTCGACCTTCCTTTTGCATCTCGACACCCTCGAGATCGAGGGGATCAATATGTCGCCGGCGATAGCGAAGATATTTGCCGAGCACAGCGAGGCATATGACTTTATGGACACGGTCTGCCGGGATATCGTGAGCCCCGAAAGCCGCGAAGCGGTTGTGGGACTCGTAGATATAAGTTCGCTTCGTGAACGTATGGAGGGCGTACCGTACTTGGCTGCCGAGGTGCGAGATTGTCGAGGCGCTTGGTACTCGCTACAGGTTGTCCCCCAGCATCGCGATGAGCAAGGCCGGCTGGAGTCGGTCGTCGTGGCGACGCACAACATATCGATGGTCAAGCATGCCGAGGAGCTGTCATATCAAGACAAACTGACGGGGCTTCGCAACCGCAACTATCTTGAATCGCGCGGAGATAGCCTGGTAAACGAGGACTTGCCCGTGAGCGTGATTATGTTGGACTGCAATTATCTCAAGCGGACCAACGACATCTATGGTCACGAGATGGGGGATGAACTGCTGCGACGGACGGCGTCCGTGCTGCGGCGGGTGGCTGGTGCGGATTATCTGCCGATGCGCCTTGGCGGCGACGAGTTTTTGCTGGTTTGCCCCCATACTGACAACGAGTCTGCGCTCGGGCTGGAACAGGATCTTCGTCTCGGTCTTGCCGCGGTAAGCGATGAGGCCCTGACGGTCAGCGCATCGATTGGCGTGGCGACCGTCGAGACGGCTGGAAATACGCTGGCCGATGTATATCGTGTCGCCGACCACAATATGTATCGGGAGAAGCGCACGGTCCACGCGCGGGGTGCGGACTGCTAATCTTGCCCCCGCGAGTCCATGCATCGTAGGATGTTGAATCGGTGCTTGCGATAATAAGTCGGCCCAGGCGGGGATAATAGACGTCTGAAATTTCTTTCTGAGAGGGGATCTCAATGATTAGTTTTGACTACAAGCCGCAGGGTGTATGCTCTCGCAATATTCACCTCAATCTCTCTGACGATGGCAGCAAGGTGCTGGGCGTTGAGTTTACCGGCGGCTGCGACGGCAATCTCAAGGCTATCTCCAAGCTGGTCGAGGGCGCTCCCGCCGATCGCGTAATCGAGGTTCTCGCCGGTAATACCTGCGGTATGAAAAAGACCTCCTGCGCCGACCAGCTTACGCGCGCTATCGAGGCCGCTCGCGCCGAGATCGCCTAATGGGTATCGCCGATCACATCAAGAACGGAATATCGCGTCGCGGCTTTGTACTCGGTGGGGCTGCCGCGGGCGCTGCCACGGTGCTTGCCGGATGCTCGAAAAAAACGGGTACCAGCGATGATGCCGCCGGCGAGCCGCAGGTTATCAAGGACGATTCCAAAATCATCTCGATTACGGATGAGTATGAGGCTGTCGACATCGATCTTGAGCCGGCGTCATCGTGGACGCTGCCTCTGGGTACGCTGCTGTACTACTGCGACGGCGATTACGCCGCGGCGATGATGGCGCCCGCATCGGCACTGCACGCCAACACACTCGGCGTGCTCAACCTGGGCGATGGCTCGCTTACCACATTAATCGAGGATCCTATCGAGGGCACGGGATACGCATTCTACGATGTCCGTGCCGGCGACGGCGTATTCGCGTGGGTTGAGATGAACTTTGCCAATTCATCGTGGAAGCTCTACGCTCAAAATCTGTCGGGCGCTTCGCTCTCTGGCGACGTGGTTGAGCTCGATCGAGGTGGCAAGGACTATGATCCGCCCCTGTTCACGGCGTTCGGGTCATCAGTCATCTGGTATAAAATGCCTTCGGCAGGCGGCAATAAAACGAGTAGTGATTCGTTTTGCTATCGTCGCTCGCTTGATGAATCCAAGGCCGAGGTAATTTGGAAATCGACGGGCCGCTTTGCATCGGCCCCGCGCGCGAGCGACGGCATTTTGACCATCTCGCCGCGTGTCCGCAACGACGAGGGCGTCTACTACGGCATAACGGCAATCGATCTGACCGACGGCAACAACACCAAACGTGCCCAGTTAGTTCTTCCCTCGTCAGTCTCGCCTTTCGAGGCCGTATATATGGGCGATACCTTCGTGTTTTCTATCGAGGCGACCTATAGTGGCGTGGGCAGCCTGGGCAACATGGGCACGTATATCGGTAATGAGGGAGGGCCGTATCTCTTCCTGTCCCGCGAGCCGCTTGCATGTGCGGCTGGCAAGAAGAATAAATATCTCGTTAAGGTACAGGCGTCGCATTTCCTGATCGACACCTCTGCCAAGACCTATGGCTCGCTGTTGTCGCCCGACCGCGCTTTGGAATATGGCGATTATCCAGCTACGGCGGGAAAATCGGACTCATTCCTTACGTACGCCACGGTGCGCAACAGCCAGGGTATACCAGAGACGGTCACTGCACGCCTATTCTCTCTTTAAGCTTAGAGGGGTTAAAAAGGCGCCAACAGGGGAATAAACGCGTTGTAATTGTGAGTACCGCCCGCCGAGCTGCCGCGTCATAGCGGCATCCGGCGGGCTCAGGTGCGTTAAAATGGGCTTGTTCTTAGCTAATTGAGACAGGGGGGCCGTGTTATGGCTTCAGATGCAAAAAAGATTCTGCTGGTCGAGGATGAGAAGGCAATCCGTGACGCCGTCGCTGCCTATCTCGAGCGCGAAGGCTACTGGGTTGTGGGTGTCGGCGACGGCCAGTCCGCGATCGAGGAGTTCGAGAAGCATCAGTTTGACCTGGTCGTGCTCGACCTTATGCTCCCCAAGATCCCCGGCGAGCGCGTTTGCCGCACCATTCGCGATACCTCGGATGTCCCTATCATCATGCTGACTGCCAAGGGCGAGATCGAGGACCGTATTATCGGTCTTGAGCTCGGCGCCGATGACTATCTGATTAAGCCGTTCTCGCCGCGCGAGCTCGTCGCCCGCGTTCGTGCTCTGTTCCGCCGTGCCCATCAGGCCGACGAGCCCGCCGTCGAGGTGCTCGACTTCGGCGATCTGGTCATCGATATCTCGGGCCACAAGATCTTGGTCGAGGGCAAGGAAGTCGATCTGACGGCTTCCGAGTTCAAGCTGCTCACCACGCTTGCCCGCCATCCCGGCCGTGTGTATAACCGCATGGAGCTGGTCGAGAAAGTGCTCGGGTATGACTTTGAGGGCTATGAGCGCACCATCGATAGCCACGTGAAGAATCTTCGCGCCAAGCTGGGCGATGATCCCAAGAAGCCCAAGTGGCTCTACACCGTCCATGGTGTCGGCTATCGCTTCGAGGCTCCGGCCAAGACCGATAAGTCGGACGAGAAATAGGGAAATCACATATGACACCTGCGCGCTTTGAAATCGGACAAAAGCACAAGCAGGAGAGCGAGGCGGGTTCCAAGGCTAGTTGGAACACGCCTCGTTCCGATTCACGGCCAACGATGAGCTATCCCTCGCGCATGGCACTTGCTTTTGCTCTGACATCGCTCATGACGGTATTGGTGCTGGTGGGCGTTGTCTCTGTTGTGTGGGGCACGGTCTTTTCGGATTACACACGCTCCAATATCGTCGAAATCGCAAATTCCGCTGCCGAGAAGTTGGCAACCTCATATGAGGAAAACGGCTCTTGGACCGCGGGAGAACTGCGCACGGTCGCAACGTCGAGTTTGGTTTCCGACGATCTGGGTATGCAGGTCGTCAATAAAAAGGGCGTGATCGTTTATGACGATTCCTGGCCCTCGGCAAGCGCCACCGCCGATGTACGCGAAAACCAGGCTACGACCGACGACACGAGCGGCAAGAGGGCATCGCATAGCCCGGTCTCGTCTGCTCCAACCGACTCCGATAGCGTTGCTAACGTCGAGATTGTAACGTCTTCCGGCGAGCATGTCGGACAGGTAAAGCTGTGGGCCATCGGCTCCGACGCTCTGCTCACCAAGGCGGACTCTGCGTTTAGGGAGAAGACCTTTAACGCCATGGCCCTCGCCGCGGTTGTTGCAATCTGCATTTCGGTCGTTATCGGATCGCTCGTGTCGCGCATGCTCACCAAGCCGATTCATCGCATCACCGGTACCGCAAAGCAAATCCGTGACGGCGACCTGTCGGCTCGCACGGGACTGCGCGGTGATGACGAGATCGATCAGCTGGGTGAGACCTTCGATGAGATGGCCACTTCGCTCGAGAAGGATATGAAACACGAGAAGCGCCTGACCTCAGACGTTGCACACGAGCTTCGCACGCCGCTTATGGCCATGCTCGCAACGGTCGAGGCCATGCAGGATGGCGTGTATCCCACCGACGATGAGCATTTGGAAACCGTTGCTTCCGAGACGCGTCGCCTGGCTCGTCTGGTGCAGCAGATGCTCGACCTGTCGCGCATGGAAAACAGCACGGCTCCGCTCAACCTTGAGCCGGTGGACATGGTTCCTTTCGTGCGTTCCATCGTTAATGCCCAGGAGCGCCTGTTTGTCGACCGCGATCTGCGCCTGCGTTTTGCGGACGAGACCCAGGGTCACGACGATGTCGTCGAGGCCGATCCCGACATGATCACGCAATGTGTTATCAACCTCATGAGCAACGCCATGCGCTACACCCCCGAGGGCGGTTGGGTCGTGGTGTCGGTGCTCAGTGACCGCAAGCACGTCAGCATTGCCGTTTCTGATACCGGCATCGGTATTGCCAAGGACGATTTGTCGCGCATCTTCGGGCGGTTTTGGCGCGCCGATGCCAGCCGCGCCCGCGAAGCTGGCGGCTTGGGCGTTGGCCTCGCCGTGACCAAGCAGATCGTCGAGCGTCACCATGGCTACATATCCGTGGAGTCGGAGCTTGGAAAGGGTACGACTTTTACAATTCATCTGCCCCGCGAGCACACGGCAGACGCGGCATCTACTACAATGGAGCACTAGCTTTTCGCTATTCGGTGAAGGAGGGGCCGCGTCCCTGCCGCTCCGAGTTTGCGAAAACATGCGGGAAAGAACCCGCATTTCTGTCGTATTTAGGTAAGGAGTGACTCACGTGACAACGATGGAGCGTCGTCCGGATTCCCGTGGCAAGGTTCGTGATATTTACGATGCCGGTGAAAACCTGCTGATGGTCGCCACCGACCGCATTTCTGCGTTCGACTTCATTCTTCCCGACGAGATTCCGTTTAAGGGAGAGGTGCTCAATCGCATCTCGGCATTCTGGTTCGATAAGTTTGCCGACATCGTCCCCAACCATCTCGTTTCCATCGACCCGGCGGATTTCCCCGAGGAGTTTGCTGAGTATCGTGACTACCTCGCTGGCCGCGCCATGCTGGTTAAGAAGGCCCAGACGATTCCTATCGAGTGCATCGTCCGCGGCTATCTGACCGGTTCGGGCAAGAAGACCTACGACGAGAACGGCACCGTCTGCGGCATCCAGCTGCCTGAGGGCCTGACCGAGGCTTCCAAGCTTCCCGAGCCGTTGTTCACGCCGTCCACGAAGGCCGAGATCGGTGACCACGACGAGAACATCTCGTTCGAGCGTTGCTGCGAGATCGTGGGCGAGGACATCGCCACGCAGATTCGTGACCTTTCCCTCAAGATCTACAAGGCCGCTGCCGAGTACGCCGCGACCCGTGGCATCATCATTGCCGACACCAAGTTCGAGTTTGGTGTCATCGATGGCAAGGTCACGCTGATCGACGAGTGCCTCACGCCCGACTCCAGCCGTTTCTGGCCTGCTGCCAGCTACGAGGAGGGCAAGATCCAGCCTAGCTACGACAAGCAATTCGTCCGCAATTGGCTCAAGGCCAACTGGGATATGACGGGGGGGACCCCGCACCTGCCCGCCGAGGTCATCGATGGCACGTCCGAGCGCTATCGCGAGGCCTTCCAGATCATCACGGGCTCCCAGTTCACAAGCATGAAGGAGAACGCATAAGTGAGTACCCGTAGCGCCACGAACAAGCGCACGCAATCCCACGAAGTTACCGGGGTTGCGCGCAAGTCTGCCGCATCTGCTAAGCCCGCCCGCCAAGCAGCGAGCTCCGTTCGCGTCGTGCCGGCTTCGTCTAAGGCACGCCGCAAAGAGCTCGAGAAGGGCGAGAGCCTCGAGGGCCTCTCTAAAGAGGAGAAGCGCGCCCGCAAGGCTAAGCAGCGCGCCAAGGAGGACCGCATCTATACGGTGTCGAATATCCTCCTCAAGCAGGATGAGGACTACACCAAGCGCCGCCGCATCTGGTGGGCCGTGCTCGCTATCGGCATGGTGCTCGTCGTGGCCATTTGGGCTTCGCTGTACTTCGCTCCCGCTGGCATGGTGTCCAGCCCTGTCCAGATGGTCGGCATCGTTTTGTCTTACATCGTCATTTTGGGTGACTTTATCTACGACTTTGTTCGTATTCGTCCCCTGCGCAACATGTACCGCACGCAGGCCGAGGGCATGTCCGAGAACAAGCTCAACGCCCTTATCGAGCGCTCGGCTGCCGAGGAGGACAAGAAGGACTCTAAGAAGAAGTAGCGTTTGCATGCATACTTATCGCTAAGATATAAGGCGCGTCGTTTTTGCGGCGCGCCTTTTTACTGTTCTATAGATAGATGGAGTGGCACATGATTCGAGCTGCCCTGACGGTCGAAGAGGCTCTGGAGGGCATGAAGGCCCTAGAGCCCAAGATTAAAAACTATGCGCGCCTGGTTGTCCGCAAGGGCGTAAACGTCAAGCCCGGCCAGGAGGTTGTCGTTCAGTCTCCGGTCGAGTGCGCGCCGTTTGCGCGCGTGGTGGTCGCGGAGGCCTATGCCTCCGGTGCCGGTCACGTGACGGTTATTTGGGCCGATGACGCCGTGACGAGGCTCACGTACGAGCATGTCGAGAAAAGCTATTTTGAGCAGACGCCCGAGTGGAAGCGCCTGCAGCTTGATTCCCTGGCCCAGGATGGTGCCTGCTTTATCTTTATCGAGGGTGCGGACCCTGCCGCCCTTAAGGGCATCGATCCCGCTAAGCCTGCTGCAGCTTCTAAGGCAAGGAACACGCAGTGCAAGGTCTTCCGCCGCGGACTGGACTACAACATCAACCCGTGGTGCATCGCCGGCGCGCCGGTCGTTGCCTGGGCGCGCGAGGTGTTCCCGGGAGACGCCGATGAGGTTGCAATCTATAAGCTGTGGAATGCGATTCTGCACACCGCTCGCGCCTATGGCCAGGACCCGGAGAGCGACTGGGAACTCCATGACGCCGCATTCGAAAAGAACCTGCGTTTCCTGAACGACAATCGTTTCGACTACCTGCATTACACCTCGGCAAATGGAACCGATCTGACGATTGGCATGACGAAAGGTCACGAGTGGGCCGGCGGCAAGGGCAAGACGCCCGATGGGCACCCCTTCTTCCCCAACATTCCCACCGAGGAAGTCTTCACCTCGCCTGATCGTATGCGTGCCGACGGTATCGTGTATTCGGCTATGCCGCTCATTCACCACGGTAACAAGGTTGACGATTTTTGGATTAAGTTCGAGGCGGGCCGCGTAGTGGACTACGATGCCCGCGTGGGTAAGGCGACGCTTGCGAGCATTATTGACACCGATGAAGGTGCCGCTCATCTGGGTGAGATCGCGCTTATCTCCAAGAACACGCCGATCCGTGAAAGTGGCGTTCTGTTCTATGACACGCTCTATGATGAGAACGCTAGCTGCCATCTCGCGCTAGGTGTCGGTTTCCCCGAATGCATCGAGGGTGGGTATGACATGTCCAAGGAGGAGCTCCTGGAGCATGGCGTAAACGTCTCGAGCACGCACGTCGATTTTATGATCGGCACGGACGATATCGATATTACGGGCATTACGCCTGATGGACGTGAAGTTGTGATTTTCCAGAACGGCCAATGGAGTTGGGAATAGTCCCAGACCGTGGTACAATGCCACCCGCGGGCCGTTAGCTCAGCTGGCAGAGCAGGGGACTTTTAATCCCAAGGTCCAGGGTTCGAACCCCTGACGGCCCACCATAGAATGGAAAAGCGACTGGCGGATGCCGGCCGCTTTTTTGTTGCCGCGACGCGGGTTCGAACCCGAAAGGGCGCGGAGCTGAGTAAACGCGTGAGCGTTTGCCAGCGCAGCGCGCAAGGCGCGAAGCGCCGCAGCGGCCGCCTGCGGAGCAGGCTGAACCCCTGACGGCCCACCCAAAGTAAGGAATACGAAATGAAAACAAATAGATACGGAATTAGCGGCAGCACATTAAAGATAATAGCAGCCATTTCGATGGTTCTCGATCATGTAAGCAGGATCGTCCTGACCAATGGAATCATGACTCACGCATCGTACAGTCAGATATCAGACGAACAGTGGGCGATTCTAAGCGAGGCTTCGGATGTGCTTCATGTTCTTGGCAGAATTGCATTTCCCTTATTTTGCTTTTTGATGGTTGAGGGATTTTTGCATACTCATGACTTAAAGAAGTACCTGCGAAATATGCTTGTCTTCGCAATCATTGCGGAGCCCATATACGATTTCGTCCAAACGGGGGTGCGGACAGAAAGTTGGACCGCGGGGCGGTCCGGACTGGAGGTCCGCAT
>DXMG01000018.1:0-14304 GCA_019414325.1 Collinsella sp.
GTCGAGGACGTCGAGCGCGAGCAGAATGAGCGCTACGACGCCGCGCTCGCTATCCTTAAGAGCCCGGCTCCCGATCAGCTGCCCACGTTGGGTCTGACCAAGTGGCGCCCGCTCGGCGGCGAGGATCACCTCATCGATCCGCAGACTGTCTACTTGCTGCGGACCGCCTGCCGTGAGGACAGCTACGACACCTTTAAGGAGTACAGCGCCCGCCTGCACCGCACCGGCCGTGCCGTGCGCCTGCGCGACCTGCTGGACTTTGATGCCGGCGGCCGCACCCCGGTGGCACTCGACGAGGTCGAGCCCGCGCTCAACATCGTTCGCCGCTTTAACACCGGCGCCATGTCGTACGGTTCCATCAGCAAGGAAGCACACGAGTGCATGGCCATCGCCATGAACCGCCTGCACGGCCGTTCCAACTCGGGCGAGGGCGGCGAGGATCCGCGCCGTGAGACCCCGCTGGCTAACGGTGACTCCAAGAATTCCGCCATCAAGCAGGTGGCAAGCGCGCGCTTTGGCGTGACGAGCCGCTACCTGTGCAGCGCCTTTGAGATTCAGATCAAGATGGCCCAGGGCGCCAAGCCCGGCGAGGGCGGCCACCTGCCCGGCAAGAAGGTCTACCCCTGGATCGCCGAGGTCCGTCAGTCCACGCCCGGCATCGGCCTGATCTCGCCTCCGCCGCACCACGACATCTACTCCATCGAGGACCTGGCGGAGCTTATCTTCGATCTTAAGAACGCCAACCCCGGCGCACGCGTGTCGGTCAAGCTGGTCAGCGAGGCCGGCGTCGGCACCATCGCCACCGGTGTGGCCAAGGGTGCCGCCGACAAGATCTTGATCAGCGGCCACAACGGCGGCTCCGGTGCTGCGGCGCGCGATTCGATCTGGCACGCCGGTCTGCCGCTGGAGCTTGGCCTTGCCGAGGCCCAGCAGACGCTGCTGCAAAACGGCCTGCGCTCACGCGTGGTGCTCGAAGCCGACGGCAAGCTCATGGACGGCACCGATGTCGCCGTCGCTTGCCTGCTGGGTGCCGAGGAGTTTGGCTTTGCCACCATGCCGCTCATCTCCATGGGCTGCCTTATGCAGCGCGACTGCCAGCAGGATACCTGCCCGGCCGGCATCGCCACGCAAAACTGTCGCCTGCGTCGCGGCTTCCGCGGCAAGCCCGAGCACGTCGAGCACTTTATGCTCTTTGTTGCCGAGCAGCTGCGCGAGGTCATGGCGAGCCTGGGCTTCCGCACCGTCGACGAGATGGTCGGCCATCCCGAGTGCTTGCGCCAGATTGAGGTCCCGGGCAACCGCAAGGCCAACCTGCTCGATCTGTCGCCCGTGCTGGCGAGCGCGACCTGCGAGTTCGGTGCCCACATCCCGGGTGCCGACGGTCGTCACTTCCTGCCGCAGATGGCTGCGGACAGCGAGCTCGAAAAGACGCTCGACTCCACGTTGTTTGTGCCCTATACGGCCGATGCCCGTGCGCACCTGCGTCCGATTCGCTTCCGCGCCGATATCGCCAACGTCAACCGCTGCGTGGGCACCATCTTGGGCAACGCGGTGACCAAGGCGCATCCCGAGGGCCTGCCCGCCGGCTCCATCACCATCGATTGCGATGGTTCGGCCGGTCAGAGCTTTGGCGCCTTCCTGCCGCGCGGCATTACGCTCAACGTGTGCGGCGACGCCAACGACTACTTTGGCAAGGGCCTTTCGGGCGGCGAGGTGTCGGTGCGCCCCAACCCGCATGCGACCTACAAGTTCGACGAGAACATCATCGTGGGCAACGTTGCGTTCTTTGGCGCTACGAGTGGCCGCGGCTTCATTAACGGCCTGGCCGGCCAGCGCTTTGGCGTACGCAACTCCGGTGCCACGGTGGTGGTCGAGGGCTGCGGCAACCATGGCTGCGAGTACATGACGGGAGGTCTGGCGCTCATCCTGGGCGAGGTCGGGCAGAACTTCGCCGCCGGCATGACGGGCGGCGTGGCTTACGTCTTTGACCAGTACGGCACGCTCGATGCCCGTGTGAACCACGAGAGCGTTGAGCTTAAAGCCCCGACGGCCGGTGAGCTGGCGCAGATTCGTGCGCTCGTCCAGGAGCACGTGGACGCGACGCAGAGCCCGCGCGGCATTAAGTTGCTCTACAGCTTTGAGACGATGAGCAAGCACTTTGTGAAGGTCATTCCGACCGAGTACGAGCGCGTGCTGGCGATTGTCGCCGCCGCCGAGGCCGTCGGCAAGACGCATGAGCAGGCCGAGGAGCTGGCGTTTGACATTGTGACCGGTCGCGCCGACGCCGCCGATGTCGCTCGCTTTGATGTGGCGGGTGGTGTCGCTGGCGCTGTGCCCGCCGCCGCCAGCTCTGTTGCTTCGACCAAGAAGGAGGCGTAAGTGCCATGGGTAAGCCCGGTGCTTTTCTTGATATCGATCGCGTGACCCACGAGCTGCGCCCCGTGGAGGAGCGCAGCCGCGATTTCGATCCGCTGTACGTGGAGCTCGACGACGATGCGCGCCGTGCCCAGGCGAGCCGCTGCATGATGTGCGGTGTGGCGTTTTGTCAGATGGGCGCGAGCTTTGGCAAGGCATGTCCGAGCGGCTGTCCGCTGCACAACCTGATTCCCGAGTGGAACGAGCTGGTGTACCGCGGCCGTTGGGACGAGGCTGCCGAGCGCCTGTCACTCACCTCGCCCATGCCCGAGTTCACGAGTCGCGTGTGCCCGGCGCTGTGCGAGGCCGCATGCAACCTGGGCTCGGTCGATGGCCAGCCCACGACGATTCATGACAACGAGCGCGCGATCAGCGACCATGAGTGGGCCAACGGCGGTCCGCACCGCTTTGAGCCGGCAGGGGAGGGTGCACCCACGGTTGCCGTGGTGGGTTCCGGTCCCGCTGGTCTGGTGGCAGCATGGGAGCTTGCGCGTCGTGGCGCCCGCGTGACGGTGTTTGAGCGCGACGACCGCCCGGGCGGTCTGCTCATGTACGGCATTCCCAACATGAAGCTCGAGAAGTCCGTGGTCGAGCGTCGCGTGGCGCTCATGCGCGAGCTGGGCATTGTGTTCGAGCTGAGTGCCGACGTGAGCGATTCCAAGGTTACCGCCAAGCTCGACGACTTTGACGCCGTCGTGGTGGCTGCCGGCGCCCGTGCTCCGCGTGGGCTTTCGGCTGCGAACATTGATGCCCCGGGCGTGGTGTATGCCGTGGACTACCTGGCGGCTTCGATCGTCTCGGTGCTCGATGGCGGCGAGCCCGCGGTGAACGCGCGCGGCCTGGACGTTGTGGTCATTGGCGGCGGCGATACCGGTAACGACTGCGTGGGCACCGCGGTACGTCAGGGTGCGCGCAGCGTGCGCCAGTTTGAGTTCTTGCCGGCGGCGCCTGATGCGCGCGCGGCGAGCAACCCCTGGCCGCAGTGGCCCAACGTGAAGAAGACCGATTATGGCCAGCAGGAGGCCATCGCTGCCATGGGCGGCGAGATGCGCGCTTGGGGTGTGGATACGCTCGAGGTACTGTTGGACAAGAAGGGCGCGGTCGCGGGCCTGCGCGTGGTCGATCTGGATTGGTCGGCTGGCAAGCCCGAGCGCATCGCGGGCTCCGAGCACGAGGTGCCGGCCCAGCTGGTGCTCATCGCCTGCGGCTTTACGGGTCCCGAGCATGGCGTGTTCGACGCCGTTGGCGTGCCTGTTGCCACCGCTGGTCGTCCGCTGCCGGTGATGGCTGCCGAGGGCTCGCACCTTGCGGCCCGTGTCGACGGCGTCGCCGCGGGCGCCACACCGGTATACGTGGCCGGCGATGCTCGCAATGGCAGTTCGCTCGTGGTAAGCGCCATGGCCGACGCCCTGGCCTGCGCTGCCGAAGTCGCCGAGGCGCTGGAGCTGTAAAGTAGTCATTTAAGAACGTCCCCAATGACTAGTCATTTTTTGTCTAGTCGTTGGGGACACTCTTTGCGAGCGATTTGCTCGTTTGTCGACGTACGGGTGTTTATTTGTCGACTTCTTGGGCTGTGGTCACCTGTTGTTTCTGTGGTGGCTGTGGGTATCTGGCTCAAAAGGGCGGGTTGGCCGTCTATGTTTACCTGCGGTTTTGTTGCGGTGCGCATTTTCGGTCAAGCTTTTCGTCAAGTGTTTGGTCAGCATCTGGTTTGCAGCCGGAGGCCTATTTTGCCCGCGCTGGTCGTGGCCGACCACCCTCCTCGTAAGCTCAAATTGAGGTCTATCAGTTTGAGGAGGATGCCATGACTGACCACGCTTTAGACCGAGCGCAGCTAGCCGAAGCCGTCGGCAACGATATTGCCGACATAGCCCATTTTTGGATGCTGCGGAAGTTCCAGTTTTTGGAGCCGGCGCGCGAACAGTTCGAGATCATTGTCGACCCGTGGCTCAGCTATTGCACCGAGCCTTCGCAAAACGAAATCATGGCCTACAACATGGCGTTTACCGATTGGCTGCTCTTCGAGCGCTCCTATCGCCATGGCAAGACGCTGCTCGAGCTGTATGTTGACGAGCCGCCGGCATCGCTTTCGCCTGCCTCGCTCAAGCGGCTCGAGCAGGTACGCGACACGCAGTATTTCTCGCGCTTTGGCATTTTGGACAAGGATCCTGCGAACGGCATAGTTGCGCTGAAGGATACGCGCACCGACCGTCGCTTTGATGTCTACGACCCGCATATCGTGCAAAAGGAGCATTGGAGCGACGGCGCGATTGCGGTGCGCCTCGCTTGCGTCGACGATGTCTGGCTGACGGCGGGACAGCTCTATCTGTACGACATCGCGCGCCTGAGTGACACGGCAGTCGATGGGCCGGGTGCGGTGCATCCGGAGGACCTGCAGGATGGCTTTGACACCTCGTGGATCAGCTTCTTTTTGCGCCTGGTCCGCGACATCATGGGCGCCCAGGGGCGCTACGTAAAGTCCCTCAACATCTACGAACAAGAATGGGAGTAGGGGATGTGACTGGTGTCGCCCTACAGCCCTGACTTTGTCTCAATCTGTAACGTTTAGCGGCTGTTTGAGCCCGTAACTGTTACAGATTGAGACGGAAGGTTGGCGGCTGTCGAAAGATCTTGTTCTGTAACAACTAGAGGCTCAAAGACTGTCTTCCTGTTACAGATCAAGACATTTGTCAGCGGAGGCAACGGTGACGATGGTCCATTTGTCTGACGTGGTGGTGACGAAAGTGTCTAATACCGTTCTCAAACACAAACATGCGACTCGCAACACGTTGGCGCGGAATAGAATGCTCGCGCGGCTCACGGAGACGGCCAAGCAAGGTGCGCTGCTCGCAACGCATGACAATACCGAGCTCATGTGGCTGCGACGCCATGTTGGAACCGACGATATCGCGGAGCCCGAGCCGTACCTGTTCTGTTTTCAGCATGATTGGGATGCATTGACGCCGGCGGAGCGAGCGCTGAGGACTATCAAAGGGCTTGCGGAATTTCATCCCGATTGGGCGTTTTGGGGCTATGACGCGGCGCTTTTGTGGGGTCTGGAGGTGCCGAATGATCTGCTCGGGCCGCGCTTTCTTGTTAAGACGGGTTGTTCGGTGACGTTGAGCGGCGGGTGCAGGTTGTTGCGTCCGCAGATGGCGGGCGCGCTCGAGCGTGTTGATGGCGTGCGGGTGACGTCGTTTTGGCGCACGGTGGAGGATTGCTTACTGCGTGCGCCGTTCTCCTACGGGTTGGCGATTGCCGATTCTGCACTGCGGGCGAAAGGCGTATCACGTTGGGATTTGTGCGAGCGCCTCCGCGCCGATTGCGAGGGCAGGCGAGGGTATCGCAGAGCACAGGTGATTGCGTCGTATGCGGACGGGCTGTCCGAAAACGGCGGCGAGTCTCGGTTCCGAGCGTTCTTTATTGCGTACGGCTTTTCAGTTCCGGAGCTGCAGGTGGAGTTTCGCGACCCGCTCGATTCGAGCCAGGTGTTTCGCGTCGACTATTTTTGGCGGCTCGAGAACGGGACGTGTGTCATCGGCGAGCTCGACGGGAAGGGAAAGTATACCCTGCAGGATGGTGGGGATCGGGGGTCGGTCGACCCATTCGTGGCAGAACGTCAGCGAGAGTCTCATCTGACGATGCTCGGGCACAAGGTGCTTCGGTTTACGTTTAACGAACTCAAAGACCCGGGGAAGCTGGTCGAGAAAATGAGGCTGGCGGGTATTCCTCGGCAGGCTGAATTGGCTGAGGAGTGGAGACGTCAGTGGTATGGGCGCTGAGAGGTTTTGTCTCAATCTGTAACGTTTAGAGGTTGTTTGAGCTCGTAATTATTACAGATCGAGACAAGCCGGTGAAACGTCGACCGAATGTCTCGATCTGTAACATCAAGGGGCCCAACAACCCTGTATCTGTTACAGATCGAGATATTTCCCTGGTGTCGCTGGGGTGGGACTGCAGCGTATTCCGTCCCCCACATCCCCTCTTCCCTCCGTTAACCGATATGTCTATGGCAATCGGGCTACACTGGATAATAATGGACAGATGTTCAAGTTTTCTGAGGGGGAGGAGCTCGATATGGCGTCTGCCGATCGTTCCACGTTGTTTATCAATGCGACCGTCCTGGATGGTTCGGAGCATATGGAGCCGCAACCCGATATGGCCGTGACTGTTGAGCGCGGTGTCATCACGTGGATGGGGCCGAGTGCTGTGGCGCAGGCACCTGCAGGTGCCGAGGTCATCGACCTGGCAGGTGCGTATCTCATGCCCGGTCTCATCAATATGCATGTGCATCTGTGCGGTTCGGGCAAGCCGGTTTCGGCGGGCGATGCGGGCGCGCTGATGAAGAAGCTCGATAATCCCGTGGGGCGCGCCATCGTGCGCCATATTCTTAAGGGCAGCGCCCAACAACAACTGGCAAGTGGCGTGACCACGGTGCGCGGCGCGGGCGATCCGCTGTTTGCCGATCTGGCCGTGCGCGATGCTATCGATGCCGGCAAGTATCAAGGTCCTCGCCTGGTGGCGCCGGGAACGGGCGTCACGGTGCCGGGCGGCCATGGTGCGGGACTGTTCGCCCAGGTGGCAAACAGTCCCGCCGAGGCAGCCGAACAGGTGCGCGACCTGTATGCGCGCGGTGCCGACGTCATTAAGCTGTTCGTAACGGGCGGTGTGTTCGATGCGACCGAGGTGGGCGAGCCGGGCGTGCTGCGTATGCCGGTGGAGGTTGCCGCTGCGGCGTGCGAGGCGGCGCACGAGGTTGGCCTTCCGGTCATGGCCCATGTCGAGAGCACCGAAGGTGTGAAGGCCGCGCTTGAGGCCGGCGTCGACACAATCGAGCACGGCGCTCCGATGACCCCCGAGATCCTGGAGTTGTATCACGGTGCCGCGGGTACGCAGCTTGAGGGGCGTGCGCCCAGCGTTACCTGTACGATCAGCCCGGCGCTGCCGTTTGTGTTGCTCGACCCGGAAAAGACCCATTCGACCGACACGCAAAAGAAGAACGGCGACATCGTGTGCTCGGGCATTATCGAGAGCGCTCGCGCCGCCCTGGATGCCGGCGTTAAGGTGGGCCTGGGCACGGACTCGAGCTGCCCGTTCGTGACGCAGTACGACATGTGGCGCGAGGTGGCCTATTTTGCCAAGTACGTGGGTGTGAGTAACGCCTTCGCGCTGCATACGGCCACGCAGGTCAATGCCGAGCTGCTGGGGCTGGGCGGCGAGACCGGCACAATCGAGTGCGGCAAGGCCGCCGATATCCTGGTGACGCGCAAGAACCCGCTCGATGACCTGTGCGCACTGCGTGAGCCGGCGTACGTGATGTGCCGTGGTGATCTGGTGCGCAAACTCAAGGTGAAGCGCTTTCCCGAGGTGGACGCCGAGCTCGACGCGATTATGGCCATGCCTGCCGAGGCGTTGGCCGAGGAGCTTGCCCGCGATGGCGTAGCATAGGTGTGACAAAGGGACGGTCCCTTTGTCATAATCAAAAAAGCCGAGGTCTCAGCGCGAGGCCTCGGCTTTTATTTTGTCCTATGGTGTAGCGGCTAGGAGCGCGTCTCCATCTTGGCGTGGCACTTGGGGCAGGTGACGCGGATCTTGCCCTTGCCCTTGGGGACGGAGAGCATCTGACCGCAGTTGGGGCACTTGAGGTATGCCGTGGTCTTGCGACCCTTCCACATCTTCTTGGCCGTGCGCTTGGCGCGCTCAAAGTCTTCCTTGCTGGTGCCGGCCGCGCGTGAGGTGCTGGCCGCTGCAGCGCCGCCGCCCAAGCTGGCGACGAACTTGCCCAAGCCGGGAACATTGGCGGTCGTGGCGACAAAGGCCTCGTTCTCCTTGCGACGTGCATCGATATTTTTGGACAGGCCGCGCAGCACGCCAATCACGATAACGGCGATGGCGATCCAGCTGAGCCACTGGATGCGGGCTATCGATCCGATCATCGCGATGACGATGCCGGCAAAACCCATCACGATGGTGAGTTCGTCGGCGCCATTGCGGCCTTTCATAAAGTCATTCATGCAAATTGCCTTTCGTTCGATATGCTGCACGCCTTTATACCCGATTTAGAGCAAGGGGGACAGGTCAATCTGCGCCAATGTGGTGCAAACGTACCTGTCCCCGATGCCCCAATTACTTGGAGAGCTTGTCGACGACGCGTTCGATCTCGGCGAGCTTGGCGGCCTTGAGGTCTTCGTCGCCCGATTCGATCGCCGAAGTCACACAGCCCTCGATATGCGCCTTAAGCACGTCGGCGTTAATGCGCGCGAGGAGCGCCTGTGTGGCCATGAGCTGCGTGGAAATATCGACGCAATAGCGGTCCTCCTCGACCATCCGCAAGATGCCGTCGATCTGACCGCGTGCCGTCTTGAGCATGCGGGTCACCGATTTATGGTCTGCCATCATGTCGGGTCCTCGTTTCTGGTCGATCTTCCGGATGTCCCCGTCAGTTGCGGTGAAATACGGACCGTTTAAAGGCCTAGGGCGGCACAACAGTCCGTATTTCACCGCAACTTCTGAGGATTGAGCAGGCAGCGCCTGCTACGCGGCGGTCACCGAAAGGGCATGGAACTTCTCGCCCGCGGCCTCGACAGCGGCGGCGAGCTGCTCGGCGGTCACGGTGTCGGCGCACTCTACCTGGACGGTCTGGGTCTCATGGTCGGCGTCGGCGTCGGTCACGCCGGCAACGTTGAGCAGTGCCGTCTCGACAGTAGCGTCGCAGTGACCGCACATAAGGCCGGAAGTCTTAATCGTGTAACGCATGGATATTCCTCTCTGTTGTGTCGGCTTTCCCAGGTGCCCGGCCTTGACCTTCAAACCGTCGCTCGCGTACCAAAGTACGCGTCGCTCCTCTTTCAGGTCAATCTCGGGCACCTGGAAAACCCGTTCTAAATGGACGTAATGGTGAGCCTATTTTGCCACTTTCGGCTTAAAGGTTCGCAGGCGCAGCGCATTGCTTACGACACACACGCTCGACAGGCTCATGGCCGCGGCGCCAAACATCGGTGAGAGTTGCCATCCCGTGAGCGGGAAGAACACGCCCGCCGCCAGCGGAATGCCGATGCCGTTGTAGAACAGCGCCCAGAACAGGTCCTGCTTGATGTTGCGAATCGTGGCGCGCGACAGCTCGATGGCGCGGGCGACGTCCATGAGGTCGCTGCGCATGAGTACCACGTCGGCGCCCTCCTTGGCGATGTCGGCGCCGGTGCCGATAGCAAGGCCCACGTCGGCGCGCGCCAGGGCGGGGGAGTCGTTGATGCCGTCGCCCACCATGGCGACCTTGCCGCCCGCATCCTGCAGTTCGCGCACGTGGCGCTCCTTGTCGGCGGGCAGGACGTCGGCGATAACCTGTTCGCTGGTGAGACCCACGCGGCGGGCGATGGCCTCGGCCGTCACGCGGTTGTCGCCGGTGAGCATGCGCACATCGACGCCGAGCGAACGCAGCGCGGCGATGGCCTCGGCGCTCGTTTCTTTGACCTCGTCGGCCACGGCGATGGTACCGACAAGCTTGCCGTTCTTGGCAAAGAACAGCGGCGTTTTGCCCTCGGTGGCAAATTGCTCGGCAACGCCGGCGGGCACCTCCGCGCCCAGCTCGTTCATCAGGCGCACGTTGCCGGCAGCGATGGCGTTTTGTCCTTCGCGAGCCGTAACGCCTCGCCCGGGCACGGCGGCAAAGTCCTCGACCGTGCGCGCGACAATTCCGCGCGCCTCGCACTCGGCCATAATCGCCTCGGCCAGCGGGTGCTCGCTTGAGCGCTCCAGCGCGGCAGCGAGCTTCAGTAACGCCTTTTCACTCATAGCGGGCGAGCCGTCGGCGCGCGCGGCAACCACAACGTCGGTCACGGCCGGCTTGCCGCGGGTGACCGTGCCCGTCTTATCGAGCACCACGGTGCCCACGCTGCGCAGGTTCTCCAGCGCCTCAGCGCTCTTAAACAGGATGCCCATCTCGGCGCCCTTGCCGGTGCCCACCATAATGGCGACGGGCGTGGCCAGGCCGAGCGCACACGGACAACTGATCACCAGCACAGCGACAGCGGAAGTGAGCGCCTCGTTGATGCTGCTGGTGAGCGCCATCCACGCCACAAAAGTCACGGCCGAGATCACAAACACCACGGGCACAAACACGCCGGCGACCTTATCGGCCAGGCGGGCGATAGGCGCCTTGGTGGCATTGGCGTCCTCGACGAGCTGGATGATCTTGGCAAGCGATGTGTCGGCGCCCACGCGTGTGGCGCGGAAGGTAAACGAGCCAGTGCGGTTGACGGTGGCGGCGTTGACGGTGTCGCCGGCGGTCTTTTCCACGGGGATGGACTCGCCGGTGAGCGCGCTCTCGTCCACGGCCGAGCTGCCCTCGAGCACCACGCCATCGACGGGGATGGACTCTCCGGGGCGCACGCGAAGGACCTGGCCGGGAAGGATGCTGTCGACGTCGACGGTGGTTTCGGTGCCATCGTCGGCAACGACGGTCGCGGTCTTGGGCGCCAGATCGATGAGCGCCTCGATAGCGCCGCCGGTCTTGGACTTACTGCGCGTCTCGAGGTATTTGCCCACGGTGACGAGCGACAGAATCGTTCCAGCGCTCTCAAAATATAGGTTGTCCATGCCCGTCGTCATGGCATCGTGGACTTGCCCGGCGGCCAGCTGGTCGGCCATGATAAACATGGCATAGAGCGACCAGGCGATCGATGCGGTGGCTCCGACGGCGATGAGAGCATCCATGGTGGGCGCGCCGTGCACGAGTGATTTGAAGCCGTTGATAAAGTACGCGTCGTTGACGTAGACGATGGGGATGAGCAGGACAAGCTCGGTGAGGGCGAGCGTCATGCTGTGGATGTGGTCGGTGAAGATGCTGGGCAGCGGCCAGCCGAGCATATGTCCCATACCTATGTAGAACAGTGGGATGAGAAAGATGATTGAGATGATGAGACGGGTGCGCATGGCAGAGGCGGCGGCCTCCAACTTTTTGGTCGGCGACTCCATATGGGCGGCGCCGGACCTGGCTTGCGCGCTGCCGCTTGTGGCGGCTTCGGTGCCCGCATTGACGGGCGATGCCGAGTAACCCGCACGGTCGACGGCGGTGCAGATGTCGTCGGTCGTAACCTGCGTGGGGTTATAGTCGACCAGCATGGAGCCGGCGAGCAGGTTGACCGCGACGTTTTGGACGCCGTCGAGTTTACTGACGGCACGGTCCACATGTGCCTGGCAGGCGGCGCACGTCATGCCGCCCACGTCGAACTTTTCTTGAGCCATGGCTTCTCCTTTCTGTAGCTCGGTGTTTGAATTGTTAACCTGCTGATACTATACACCCATACCCCCTGGGGGTGTACAGCAGAAGTTGAAATGTAAGACATTCCGATGCGGGGGTCGATTGCCGGGTTGGTGCACCATCCCCGCCCTTCGTCTCAATCTGTAACATCTAGCAGGGAAAATGACCTCTAACTATTATAGATTGAGATGTTGTTTTACGAGATTTGTGTATATCTCAATCTGCAACGGTTAGGCCGGTTTTTGCTGAGTATCTGTTGCAGATTGAGACATTGTCCGGCGGGGGAGTCTCTGCTCGGCCCCGACCGCCTTGTCATCTGTGGTTTACGTGGGGGCATACGAAGCACGGGTATACTAACCGGCGGCGAATCTGCTCCATCGCTTAGAGCTGCTGCGTCTGGACGGCGCGTGATAGGGCTGCCAAAGCGATCGCCAGCGTGCTGAGCAACGTCCTCTCTGTGCGCACCTGTTTTTGTATGTATTAGCGCACTACCAAGCACGCCCGCGCGGCCACATGCCGTGCCCATTGCGCGTGCAGATAAGGAACAACAACATATGCGTAATTCTGTATCCGACGTCACGGACGCCGAGATTCTGGACGAGGCCCGCGAGGCCATGACCCAGGCTGCCTTCGATGCCGCCGATGAGGCCAATGCTGCCCAGGCCGTCGAATCTGCTACCGAGAGTCTGCCCGCCTTTGACGAGCTGGGCCTTTCCGACGAGATGCTCCGTGCCATCGAGAACCTGGGCTACACGGCGCCGACGCCCGTGCAGGCCGGTTCGATCCCCGTGGTGCTCGAGGGCCGCGACTTGCTTGCCGCCGCTCAGACCGGCACCGGCAAGACGGCCGCCTTTTTGCTGCCGACCATGAACAATCTGGAGCACATCGCTCCTCCCAAACCCGTGCGCGAGCGCGGTGGCCGCAACCGCCGTCGCGGTGCCAAGAAGCCCGAGAGCAACGGCCGTGGCCCCGTGATGCTCGTCATCACTCCTACGCGCGAGCTTGCCCAGCAAATCGACGAGGTCGCGAGCAAAATCGCCGACGTCACCGGCCATGTCGCCGTGACCGTCGTGGGCGGCGTGAGCTACAAGCCGCAGACTGCCGCCCTCAAGTACGGCTGCGACATCCTGGTCGCCACGCCGGGCCGTCTGGTCGATCTGATCGAGCAGGGTGCCTGCCACCTGGACGAGGTTAAAGTCCTGGTGCTCGACGAGGCCGACCGCATGCTCGACATGGGCTTTTTGCCCGCCGTCCGCCGCATTGTGCGCGAGACGCCGGCCGAGCGTCAGACGCTGCTGTTCTCGGCGACCCTCGACGAGGAGGCCGTGGGTGAGATCACCGACCTGGTGAGCGACCCGGCCCGCGTGGAGATCGCGCCCGCTACGTCGACTGCCGACACCGTCGACCAGTTTGTGTTCCCGGTGTCCATCGAGGCCAAGAACAACCTGCTGCCCGAGTTTCTCAAAAAGGAGGGCCCGGAGCGCACGATCGTCTTTATGCGCACCAAGCACCGTGCCGACAGCTGCTGCCGTCGTCTGGAGCGCAAGGGCATCAAGGCCGCCGCGATTCATGGCAACCGCAGCCAGGCTCAGCGCGAGCGCGCGCTTTCGGCCTTCCGCGACGGTACCGTCGACGTGTTGGTGGCAACCGACGTGCTTGCCCGCGGCATCGACATTAGCGACGTGCGCTACGTCGTGAACTTTGACGTACCGGCCGAGCCGACCGACTACATCCACCGTATTGGCCGTACGGGCCGTGCCGGCGAGCTGGGCTGGGCCATCACGTTTGTAACCGAGCAGGACGTGGACGAGTTCTACGAGATCGAGAAGCTCATGGACAAGACCGCCGACATCTACGAGGCCGGCGACCTGCACGTGGGTCCCAATCCGCCCGCGGTTGATCCCGAGCGCGACCCAGCGGCCTTTAAGGTGAAGAAGAAGACTAAGCGCGGCAAGTCCAAGAGCAAGAAGAAGCTTGAGCAGGCGCGTCGCGACGGCAAGCGCAACGGCGATGACTACGGCGATGTGGCCGGTCGTTCCAACCGCGGTCGAGACGAGCGTCGCGGCGACGGTGAGCGTCCGAGCCGTCCCAAGCGCGGCGGCAAGACCTGCGTGCGCGAGGGCGTTCAGGCTCGCGTGGATGAGGCCGTGGAGAGCGTGGCCCGCGAGGTGGCTGCCGAGGAGCGCGCTGGCGCTGTCGAGCAGACCCCGCGCGGCAACCGTGCCGAGCGTCGCGCCAAGCAGTTCCAGGGCGAGGCACACCGCCGTCGCCGCGAGGACGAGGACCGCGGTGGTCGTCGCCGTGTTGAGCGCGAGGACGAGGGCCGTGGCTCGCATGGCGGCAAGCGCGGCTCGGGCGACCGTCGTCGCTCCGGTCGTAATGACGAGCGCGGCGGTCGTGATGAGCGCCGTGGCGGCGAGGGTCGTGGTTCGCGTGACGAGCGTGGTGCCCGCGGCGGCAAGCGCTTTGACGAGCGCGGAGGCCGCGAGGGCGGCCGCGGCGCTGAGCGTCGTGAAGGCGCCCGCGGCAACGGTGGCCGCGGCAGCGCTGGTCGCTCGGATGAGTCGCGCGATCGTCGCGACCCGCGTGCCAGCCGCGATCGTCGCGATGACTGGCGCAACTACGATGAC
>DXMG01000018.1:14314-42969 GCA_019414325.1 Collinsella sp.
CCACGGGAGCCAGCCTGGTTGCCGCCACGCCCACCGCGATAACCGTGGCAGCTATGGTAACAATCGTGGCGGCAAGCGCGGCGGCAGCTCCCGTCGTCCCGGCGACGGCGGCGGCAAGCGCAAGTAACATACGCGTCGCGCGGTAAGGCGAGATGAATTTGGGCCCCGAGCAGACTATGCTCGGAGCCCTTTTTGGTGCAAGGGGGACAGGTTAATCTGCACCAACGTCTTGAAGTTGCGGTGGAATACGGACTGTTTTGACCTTTTGAGCGGCTTTTCAGTCCCTATTTCACCGCAACTCATGATTGGTGCAAAGTAACCTGACCCCAATGCACCAGAGCGAGGAGTGTCCCTGGGTGCCGGCAGAAAAGGAACGTCCCTAAGTGCCGCATAAATACCGTTTATCGGAGAAAAAATACCGTTCGCCGGTCATAATGATTGTTCCGGCTTTGGGCTTGTCTACAATAGTTCGCGTAAAAAGAAATGCGGAAGGTTACCGAGTCCCTCGGACGTGGGCCTAACCAAAGTCTTTGAACGGATGTGTCTCTATGGACGCATTCGCTTGATTTTGGTTGGGCTATATTTATGAAGGGACATGCCACCATGGGTTTCTTTTCTCGCCTGATGGGCGGTTCGGATGAGCAGAAGACTGCAACTTCCGAGTTCGAAATCCTCGCTCCTGTTTCCGGCGAGCTTGTTCATCTAGAAAATACCAATGACCCCGCTTTTAGCAGCCGTGCCGTGGGCGATGGCGTTGCCGTGGTTCCCCAAGAGGGAACGGTGTGCGCTCCTGTTTCCGGTACCGTCGCGGCGCTGTTCCCGACCGAGCATGCACTGGGCATCATGTCCGACGACAGCTCTGCTCAGGTGATGCTGCATATCGGAATCGACACTGTTAAACTTGAGGGCAAGGGCTTCCATGCGCTTGTTGCCCAGGGTGACCATGTCGACGCGGGCCAACCCCTCGTTGAGGTCGATTTTGACGCGGTCCGCGCCGCCGGCTTCGATCCCACGGTCTTCGTTATCGTGTGCGAGCGTTCGGAGAACTCGACTCTTCGTGAGCACGCTTCCGGCCCTGTTGCTGTTAAAGAGCCTGTCGTCTGGCTTTCCGAGTAAATTCTTTTGGTGGGTACCGTGGTTATCAAGCGAGTTTTCAACAATAACGTCGCAATGGTCACTTCGGACGATGGCTCCGAGCTCATTGTCATCGGTCGAGGCCTCTGCTTTGGCCGTCATGCCGGCGACGCTATCGATGAAGCATCGGTCGAAAAGACCTATGCGCTGCAGGAGGGCACTTCTCAGGATTCGCGTACGATTGACCGCTTGGCACATCTTTTGGAGTCCATCCCCACCGTCAACCTCGTGATTTCCGAGGACATCGTTCAGATGCTCCGTCGAGAGCTCAATGTTGATATCAACGACAAGATCCTCATTGCTCTCGCAGACCATATCGGCCTTGCTTTGGAGCGCGAGCGCAAGGGCGTCTCCTGCGAGAATCCGTTGCTGCTCGAGATCCAGCAGTTCTATCGCAAGGAGTATGCGCTTGCGGGCCGTGCGCTGCAGATTGTCAAGGAGTATATGGGCATCCAGATGAGCGAAGAAGAGCAGGGTTTTATTACGCTGCATATCGTCAACGCCACCATGCCGCAACGCTCCGACCGTCTCATCATCTCGGTCCAGCTTGTTCGCGATGTGCTCGCGATTGTTTCCGAGCGCTATGCTACGACCCTCGATGACACCTCGCTGCCCTATGAGCGTTTCGTTCGCCATCTGCAGTTTTTCGCGCAGCGAGCGCTCGATCCCGCGGCGGGGCAGGTCAATGGCGACGCGCTGTTCCGAATCGATGAAACGGCGTATCCGTGTGCATTCTCGTGCGCGGACGCCATAGCCGCCCACTTGTCGTCTACCTATAACGTTGTCGTTACCAATGCCGAGAAGAGTTATCTCGCATATCACATTGTTAACCTGCTTGGAGAACCTGGTCTCTAGGCATAACGTGCCCATACATCGATTGATATAAGGCAAGGCTTGCGGTCTTGTCCAGGGCACAGCTATCTCAATTTGCGGAAAAGGAAGGGGAGTACCGCTATGACCGCAAAAAAGAAGTTCAATTTCAAAGCGCCGTTGGAGGTGTTCGCGAAGTCAATCGTTCAGCCGATGATGTATCTCTCGGTTGCCGGCATTCTGCTCATCGTGGGCATTATTCTGACCAACAAGACCATCTGCGCCGTGATCCCTGTGCTGGGCTCCGGTCCGTTCCAGCTTGTGGGCGCCGTTGTCTATCAGTCGCTGATGTTTATCATCAACAACCTCTCGATTCTGTTCTGCGTGGGCATCGCCGGCGCCATGGCAAAGAAGAACAAGGGCCATGCTTCGTTGATTGCCCTGATGTCGTTCTTCCTGTTCCTGCAGGCTAACAACATCGTGCTCAACGCCACCGGCTCTCTTGCCGAAGCGAGCGGCATGCTCGGTCTTACCGGAACCGGCCAGAGCACCGTTATGGGCATTCAGGTGCTCGATACCGGCGTGTTTGGCGGCATCATTCTTGGTTGCATCACCGGTGCCGTGTTCAACAAGTACTCGAACAAGCAGTTCCCCATTGCCCTTTCGATGTTCTCGGGCGTTCGCTTCCCGTTCCTGATCATGATCATCATTTCCTGGATCATGGGTGCTGGCTTCTGCATCGTTTGGCCTCCGGTTCAGGGTGCCATCTCCTCCGTTGCCGGCATCATTAAGGAGTCGGGCAACATCGGTCTGTTTATCTACGGCATGCTCAACAAGCTGCTCGTTCCTACCGGTCTGCATCACCTCATCTACACCCCGTTCCAGTTCTCCGATGTGGGTGGCACCCTGACGCTGGGTGATCAGGTTATCGCCGGTGCCTATCCCATCCGTGTCGCCGAGATGGCAATGACGGGCCAGCCCTTCTCCGATAGCACCTACTTCAACAGCTACACCTTCAACAACCTGTGGCCCTACATCGGTATCGGTCTCGCCTTTATCGTCACCGCTTACAAGGGGAACAAGGATAAGACCAAGGCCGTTATCATCCCGCTGATCATCACCGCCGTGCTCTCCTGTGTCACCGAGCCCATGGACTTCCTCTTTGTCTTTGCCGCTCCCGTGCTCTTTGTCGTTCACTCGGTTCTTTCCGGCATCTTCCTGGTCCTGCTCAAGGTCCTCTCCGTGCCCGCTTCGACTGCAGGCGGCATCATCAACATCGTGGTTTCCAACCTGGTCCTCGGTGTCGACAAGACCAACTGGCCGGTTATGCTGGTGCTTGGAGTCGTCAACGCCGCTCTGTACTTCTTCCTCTTCACCTTCCTCATCAAGAAGCTCAACCTCCACACGCCTGGTCGCGAGGAGGAGTCCGAGCTCGCCGAGTCCGTTGCCGAGGGCGAGGCCGCCGCGTCTGTCGCGGTGAAGCAGGGCGCTGTTGCCGCGGCTCCCGCAGAGGGCGTCGATGCAGGTATTGCCGACCTGGTCGCAGGTCTTGGTGGCAAGGACAACATCGAGGAGCTCGAGAACTGCTTTACGCGTCTTCGCGTGAACGTTAAGAACCCGGACCTCATCAATGAGGACCTCATCAACCACGTGCCCAACAGCGGCATCAACCGCAACGGCAATAATATCCAGATCATCTTTGGCATGAAGGTCGCCGAGATGCGCGACAAGGTCGAAAACGCAATTGAGAAGGAGCAGTAAACAATGATCATTACTCTGTGTGGTGGCGGATCCACCTTTACCCCCGGCATCGTCAAGTCCATCGCCCTACGCAAGGACGAGCTCGACGTTGACGAGATTCGTCTGTACGACATCAACGAGGAGCGCCAGCGCAAGATCGGCGTGCTCGTGGACTGGATTTTGCACGAGGACCTCGGCCTGGACATCAAGCTCACGGTGACCACCGACAAGGAGACGGCTTTTACCGACGCGAGCTTCGTGTTTGCCCAGATGCGCGTGGGCGGCTACGCCATGCGCGAGCAGGACGAGAAGATTCCGCTGCGTCACGGCTGCGTGGGTCAGGAGACTTGCGGTTGCGGCGGCCTTGCCTACGGCATGCGCACCATCTTCCCCATGGTCGAGCTGATCGATGACGTTGAGAAGTACGCCAAGAAGGACTACTGGATTCTCAACTACTCCAACCCCGCCGCCATCGTCTCCGAGGGCTGCCGTGTGCTGCGCCCGAACGCTCGCATCATCAACATCTGCGACATGCCGATCGCGATCATCGACGTGGTTTGCGCCGCGCTCGATATCGACAAGAAGGATGTTGAGTACGATTACTTTGGCCTCAACCACTTTGGTTGGTTCACCTCGATCCGCCACAAGGGCGAGGAGGTGCTCCCGCAGCTGCGCGAGTACATCAAGGAGCATGAGATTCTGCTGCCCGATTCGTACCTCAAGGGCATGGGCTCGCTCATGGCAAAGAAGCCCGAGGAGGCCACCGACGAGCACCCCGAGCAGAACCGCCACACCAAGGGCAGCTGGTACTACGTCTGGAAGGGCGAGTACGAGATCATGGAGTGCTTCCCGGAGTACCTGCCCAACACGTATCTGAACTACTACCTGCAGCAGAAGGAGTTCGTCGAGCACTCCAACCCCGAGCGCACCCGTGCTAACGAGGTTGAGGAGACGCGTGAGAAGAACCTCTTCGACGGTATCGATCACTACGAGAAGACGGGCGAGATCGACGAGAGCACGTTCTATGCGGGCAGCCACGGCGACTGGATTGCCGATCTGGCTATCGCTCTGAAGAACGACACCAAGCAGCGCTTCCTGGTCATTTGCGAGAACAAGGGCGCCATCCCCAACATGCCCTACGACGCTATGGTCGAGCTGCCTGCCTACATTGGCAAGAACGGCCCCGAGGTCATCAGCCGCGACAACATTCCGCTGTTCCAGCAGGGCCTCATGATGCAGCAGCTGAACTCCGAGAAGCTCATTGTCGAGGCTACGATCGAGGGTTCGTACGAGAAGGCGCTTAAGGCCTTTACGCTCAACAAGACTGTGCCGTCGATGAAGGTCGCCAAGGAGGTTCTCGACGACATGATCGAGGCCAACAAGGGTTACTGGCCCGAGCTTAAGTAAAAGCAACAGGGTCGCTGGCCGCATGCCTGAAGCAATGCCCCGCCCACGTGATTGCGTGGGCGGGGCATTGTCGTTTGGTAACGCGTTTTATCAAATATGGCATTTATCTGCGGTAATGTTCATTTTCACCGCTGATGGTGACATTTCATACCGCCTGCCGAACTGCGTGGAGACCTAACAACTTTTTAGGTCAGTGTTGTGCGTGTAGCAACTTCGCCCGGCCTCGCCTCCGGGCTGCCATGTGAGAGGGGATCTTATGGCTCGACTGCACGTAATGGAACGCAGCCACGCTCAGGCCGTCATGGACGACCTGCACGATGCACTCGGACGTCGTCTGGCGGTGAGTTCGCTCGCCCCGTGCCCCGTCGAGTTTACGGCGGCGCTCGTCAACCTGTGCTCCACCCAGAGCTGCGGCAAGTGCACGCCCTGCCGCGTGGGCCTGAGCGCGCTGAGCGACCTGCTCGCCGATGTGCTCGAGGGCCGCGCCGACGAGTCCACGCTCAACTTGATCGAGCGCACCGCCCGCACCATCTATCTTTCGAGCGACTGCGCCATCGGTTACGAGGCCGGCGCCATGGCGCTTACGGCTATCCGCGGTTTCCGCGACGACTTTGAGCACCATATCCGCGAGCACTCCTGTGGCTTTGACCGCGAGGCCCGCGTCCCGTGCGTCTCGGGCTGCCCGGCGCACGTCGACATTCCTGGTTACATTTCGCTGGTCGAGGCCGGCCGCTATGCCGATGCCGTCAAGGTCATCCGCAAGAACAACCCGCTGCCGCTCGTTTGCGGCCTGGTGTGCGAGCATCCCTGTGAGATGCACTGCCGTCGCGGCATGGTCGACGATCCCATGAACATCCTTGCCCTCAAGCGTTTTGCCGTTGAGCACAGCGACCTCAACGATTACAAGCCCAGCGTGGTCGACAACACCGGCAAGCGCATCGCCGTGATTGGCGGCGGTCCGGCCGGCCTTTCCTGCGCCTACTACCTGGCCGTGATGGGCCATAAGGTGACGATCTTTGAGCAGCGTCATCACTTGGGCGGCATGTTGCGCTACGGCATCCCCAGCTACCGCCTGCCGCGCGAGCGCCTGCAGGCCGAGATCGACTGGATCTTGAGCGCCGGCATCGACGTGGAACTCGACCACTCCGTCAACGGCGAGGAGCTTGCCCGCCTGCGCGACGAGTTCGATGCCGTCTACCTGGCCATTGGCGCCCACAGCGATAAGAAGCTCGGCCTTCCGGGCGAAGAGGCGCCCGGCGTGGAGTCGGCCGTCAAGATGCTGCGTGCCATCGGCGACGACGAACTGCCCGACCTGAGCGGCCAGCGCGTGTGCGTCATCGGCGGCGGCAATGTGGCCATGGACGTGGCACGCTCTGCCGTGCGCTGCGGTGCCGAAAAGGTGAGCATCGTCTACCGCCGTCGCATCTGCGACATGACGGCCCAGGATGCCGAGATTGCCGGCGCCCAGGCCGAGGGCTGCGAGGTTCTGGAGCTCACGGCTCCGCTCGGTATCGAGACGGGCGAGGACGGTCGCGTGAGCGGCCTGCGCGTGCAACCGCAGATTATCGGCGAGCCCCGTCGTGGGCGTCCGGCCCCGCGTGCCGCCGCCACGTCCGAGCGCGTCATTCCCTGCGAGCGCGTGTTTGTGGCCATTGGCCAGGACATCGATTCCAAGCCGTTTGAGGAGATGGGCGTTGCCTGCAAGTGGGGCTGCGTCGTCACCGATTCGGATGGCGCCGTGCCTAACTTCGACGGCCTCTTTAGCGGCGGTGACTGCCAGACCGGTCCCGCCACCGTCATCCGGGCCATCAACGCCGGCCGCGTTGCTTCGGCAAATATCGACCGCTACCTGGGCTTTGACCACAAGATCAAGCTCGACGTTGAGCTGCCGACCGTGCAGTTTAAGGGCAAGCACGAGTGCGGCCGCTGCGAGCTGGGCGAGCGCGAGGCCGGCGAGCGCATCCACGATTGGAATCTGGTCGAGCAGGGCCTTACCGAGGAGGAGGCACGCCAGGAGGCAAGCCGCTGCCTGCGTTGCGACCACTTTGGCTTTGGCGCGTTCCGCGGAGGGAGGAACCTGGAATGGTAGGGCTCAACAAAACCACTGTCAGCGACAACACCGAAAGCGGAGCACTCAACATGGTCAAGCTCACTATCGATAATTGCGAGGTCGTGGTGCCCGAGCACACCACGATCCTGGACGCGGCCAAGTCCGTCGGTATCCAGATTCCCACCCTGTGCTACCTGCGCGATCTAAACGAGATCGGCGGCTGCCGCGTGTGCGTGGTCGAGGTTGAGGGCTGCGACCAGCTGGTTGCCGCCTGCAACAACTACGTGCTCGACGGCATGGTGGTCCGCACCAACAGCCCCAAGGCCCGCGAGGCGCGTCGCACCAACGTGCAGCTGCTACTGTCCCAACACGACTCGCGCTGTACGAGCTGCGTGCGCAGTGGTAACTGCAACCTGCAGGCCATCGCCAACGACCTGGGCATCTTCTATCTGCCGTACGAGCAGCACCTGGCGCGCGAGGGCTGGGACTTCGATTTCCCCATCATCCGCGATAACGACAAGTGCATTAAATGCATGCGCTGCATCAAGGTGTGCGAGAGCGTGCAGGGCCTAGGGATTTGGGACCTGACCAACCGCGCCACGCATACCGCCGTGGGCACCCGCGGGCGTGCGCCGATCGGCAAGACCGATTGCGTCGCGTGTGGTCAGTGCATCACGCATTGTCCGACGGGCGCCCTGCGCGAGCGTGACGATACCGAGACCGTTTTCGACGCCATCGCCGATCCCGACAAGATCGTGCTGGTGCAGATTGCGCCGGCCGTGCGTAGCGCCTGGGGAGAGGAACTCGGCATTCCGCGCGATGAGGCCACCGTCGAGCGCTTGGCCTGTGCGCTGCGCCGCGTTGGCTTTGAGTACGTGTTCGACACCGATTTCTCGGCCGACCTCACCATTATGGAGGAGGGCTCCGAGCTGCTCGAGCGCCTGGGTAAGGCCGCCAAGGGCGAGGGCGACAGCCGTGGCTGGCCCATGTTCACGAGCTGCTGCCCGGGCTGGGTGCGCTTTGTGAAGGCGCGTTACCCCGAGTTTGTCGACAGCCTGTCTACGTCAAAGTCGCCGCAGCAGATGTTTGGCGCCATCGCCAAGACCTACTACGCCAAGGTGCTGGGCGTGGAGCCCGAGCGTCTGTTTGTGGTGTCCGTGATGCCGTGCACGGCCAAGAAGGCCGAGTGCGCGCTGCCGAGCATGGTGGGCGAGGACGGCACGCCCGATGTGGACGTTGCGCTGACGGTGCGCGAGATGGTGCGCATGATCCGCGCGAACCACGTGAGCGTGGACACGCTGGTTGAGGAGCCGCTCGACACGCCGCTGGGCTTTGGCACGGGCGCGGGTGTGATCTTTGGCGCCACGGGCGGCGTGATGGAGGCCGCCGTGCGCTCGGCCTATTACCTGGTGACGGGCAAGAACCCCGATGCCGATTTCTTTACCGATGTGCGCGGGCTGGACGGCTGGAAGGAAGCCGTGGCCGATATCGATGGCACCGGGGTGCGCGTCGCCGTGGCGCACGGGCTGGGCAACGCCGCCCGTCTGCTCGACGCGATTCGCGACGGCCGTGCGAGCTATGACTTCGTTGAGGTCATGGCGTGCCCGGGCGGCTGCGTCGGTGGCGGCGGTCAGCCCATCCACGACGGCTGCGAGCTGGCAGCCGAGCGTGGCCAGGTGCTCTGGGGCCTGGATGCCGCTGCGGACATTCGCTTCTCGCACGAGAATCCCGATGTCCAGGCGTGCTACCGCGAGTTCTTGGGCGAGCCGCTCTCGCCGCTGGCCGAGGAGCTGCTGCATACCGACCATCACGCATGGACGATGCCCAACGAGGGGACGTACTAGCGATGCGCGCGTTTGATTTTGAGATGTCGCGCCGGGGGTTTGCCTCGGCGCTCGCCGCGGGCGCCCTGTCGCTTGCGCTCGCGGGCTGTGGCGGCGGGGCTGCCGGTGCCGGGTCCGCCGCGGGTTCGGCTGCCGGGCCTGCCGCCGACGGTGCCACTGCCGAGCCGGTCGAGGTGCACGTCGCCTCGCTCAAGGGGCCGACCTCGATTGGTCTGGTGCAGTTTATGGACCGGGCGGCCGATGGCGAGACGGACAATGAGTTCGACTTTGCGATGAATACTGCCGCCGATGAGATTGTGCCCAAGGTCATTCAGGGCGATATCGACATTGCCCTGGTACCCGCCAACGTGGCGAGCGTACTCTACAACAAGACCGAGGGCGCGGTGCAGGTCATCGACATCAACACGCTGGGTGTGCTGAACGTTGTGACGGGCGACGCGAATGTGGCCTCGTTTGGCGATCTGGCGGGTCGCACCGTCTACATGACGGGCAAGGGCACCACGCCAGAGTACGTCATGAACTTCCTGCTGGAGCGCGCGGGCCTGACCGGCCAGGTGACGCTCGAGTTTAAGAGCGAGCCCACCGAGGTGCTGTCGGCCCTGCTTGCCGACCCGTCCGCCGTGGGCGTGCTGCCGGAGCCGTTCAAGACCGCCGCCATCGCAAAGAGCGAAGGCAAGCTGTCGGCGCCGGTAAGTCTGACCGATGTGTGGGATGAGCTGGCAGGTGACACGGGTTCGCGCCTGCTGACGGGTGTGACCGTGGTGCGCCGCGCGTTTGCCGAGGAACATCCCGAGGCCGTGGCGGAGTTCTTGAACTGCCATGCGGCGAGCGTTAAGGCCGTCAATGCGGCGCCGGCAGACTGGGCGCAGGCCGTGGTCGATGCTGGCATCGTGGACAACGCCAAGATTGCCGAGAAGGCGATTCCCGGGTGCATGCTTGTGTGCCAGACGGGCAAGGATATGAAGGCGGCACTTAGTGGGTATCTGCAGGTGCTGGCCGACGCGGACGCGAGCGCCGTGGGTGGTAAACTTCCGGCTGACGATTTCTACTACATGGAGTAGCCCGTGCGTGCGTTTGCTCGACAAATGACAGAGCGTATGAAGGCGGTGGCGGCAGCAGGTGCCGTCGCCGCCTTTTGGCTTGCCGTGTGGGTCTTCGCGGCGGTGCTGGTGGCGCAGCCACTGATCTTGCCGGGGCCGGGTGCTGTTGCCTTGGCGCTGCTGCGCCTGGTGTGCGATGGCGGTACCTGGGCGATTTTGGTGGGCTCGGGCGCGCGGATACTGGGCGGGCTGGCGCTTGCCGCGGTGTGTGGTGGCGTGCTTGCCGGGATTTCGTCACGGTTGCGGGCGTTTGCGCGCCTGGTGGCTCCGGCACTTTCGTTTGTTAAGGCGACGCCGGTTGCCTGCGTGGTGGTCCTGCTGCTTATTTGGTTGGGGTCGGCGCGCGTGAGCATCGCCGCGGTCTTTTTGATGGCGCTGCCGGGCGTGTATTTTTCGCTGGCCGAGGGCTTGGCACAGGTGAATAAACCGCTGGAGCAGATGTTCCGTCTGCATGGCGTGCGCGGCTGGCGCCTGTTTTGCGCCCATACCTGGCGCGAAGTCCTGCCGTTTGTGCTTTCGTGCGCCCGCGCCGTGATCGGCATGAGCTGGAAGGCCGGCGTGGCAGCCGAGCTGATCGGCATGGCGGTGGGCACCGTGGGCGAGCGCATCTATCAGGCAAAGCTTTTGATTGAGACGGCTGATTTGCTGGCGTGGACCGTGCTGGTCGTTACCGCCTCGTGGGCGTGTGAGCGCGTGCTGGTGTGGCTGCTGCGGGTTTCGGGACCCGTGGCGTGGCGCGCGGCCGTGCGGGCGCATGGGCATGGACTGTGCGGGCGTGCGGGGACTGCGAGCGATGGCACTGCAGCGGAGCTTGCGCTTGCCGTGGGCGATCGTGCGCCCTGGGCGCCGGCGCTGGATGGTCTGGTGCTCAACGTGCCTGCGGGTGGGCGTATCTGCGTGATGGGCGCTTCGGGGATGGGCAAGTCGACGCTGCTTTCGTTGGCAGCGGGGGAGTGCGCGCCGTGCTCGATGGTGTTTCAGGATGCACGCTTGGTAGAGGGCAGCTCGGCTTTGGATAACGTGCTGGTGTGTGCCGATGCGCGCGTGGATGCTTCGAACGCTACGACCTTGCTGCGCCGGTTGGTGCCGGGAATCGACGTGCATGTTCGCGTGGCTGAGCTTTCGGGCGGGCAGCGCCGTCGTGTCGAGATCGCTCGAGCCCTGCTGTGTGGCGGCTGTGCCGTCATTCTGGATGAGCCCTTTACCGGCCTGGACGCCGCCGCGCGCGATGCGACGGCCGAGGCCGTGCTAGACCTGCTCGACGGTCGCACGCTCTTGCTCGCCACGCACGATGTCGTCGACGTTCAGGCCCTCGATATCTCGGACATCATCACGCTCTAAATACTAACTGAGCAACAAAATGATTCGTTTTCCTCCGTCCCCATGGGGTCGGGTGTGGTATTCTATCTGCGGGGTAATACTTAGGAATCCCAAGTAATACCAACGCCGCAGAAACAAACTCCGGATGCGGGCCAATCGGGTTGCCTTCACAGCCCGTCGCCCAGCCGCGTGGCCCGCATCTATCCGCACTACCGTCGTTTCAAAAAGGAAGCGCCATGGCAGAACACATGACCCCCGTAGTCGCGAAGGTCTTGCCCGAGGAGAAGGCAGCCTTCGCGGCGGCAACCCAGCTCGTGGGCACCACGCCGTCCAACGCCATCCGCATGTTTATCGCCGCGTTCAATCGCTGCGGCACCTTCCCGTTCGACATCTCGCCCAGCGGGGCCTTTGGCAAAGAGTGTCCCCAACAGCTAGTCGTTGAAGAACGTCCCCAATGACTAGTCGTCGGGAGGAGGTTGGCATGCTCAATGCGATGATTTGGGCGCTTGCCTGTTTTGGCGTCGTCGCTGCCGATATTGCCCTGAGCGTCGTTTTGTTTTCCGCCCTTGGCGTCGCATCGGTGTTCATGGGTTTTTCGATCGATGACCTCGACATTCAATTGCTTCAGGCCGTCGCGCAGACAGCATCGTTTTTGATGGCGCTGCTGTGGTGGCGTTATCTGTGGCCGCGTTCGTTTATGGCACGCCGGCAAAGCGAGCACCCGCTCGGCGGGGGAGCGCGTGGGGCGTGGAAACGCATCGCCTGCGTTATCGTGATCGGCCTGGCCCTGCAGGTGGTTGTTGGCTACGTGACCGACGCCGCGCTGTCGTTGTTGCCCGATGCCGCGGCCGACTACAGCGAGCTTGTCGAGGAAACAGGCATGGGCGACACCAGCTATCTCGCCGTCCTGACCACGGTGCTCGGCGCCCCGTTTTGTGAAGAGCTGCTGGTGCGCGGCATTATTTTTGAGTTTTCGCTCCGAGCGTTTAATCCGCAGTGCCGCCCACTTTGGAAGCGCCGGCGTCGTGCGAGCGCGCAGGACGGCGCCATGGTGCCCTGGGCGGCCCCAAGCACGTGGGGTATCGCTGCGGCGATTGTGCTGCAGGCGGCCATCTTTGGCTTTATGCACATGAATTGGGTGCAAGGTTGCTACGCGGGTGCCGCCGGCCTCATCTTTGGTTGGGTGCTCGTGACGACCGGAAAGCTCCGCTACACGATTCTGCTGCACTTTGCCTTTAATGCCGGGTCGTATCTCATGACGTTGCTCTGGTTTGTGAACACCTCGCTCGACGTGGTGGTCACGGTCGCCATCGCCGGCGTCATCCTCGTTGAGGCAATGCGCTCGCTGCGCCACGCGTGTGGGATGGACGCAGCGAGCGCACCGCTGCCCTAGTTGCGGCGTCCGCCTCCGTTGGCGCCCTGACGCCCCTGTGCCGCGCGATTGCGACCGGCAGTGTTCTGCGCGCGCGACATGCCGCTGTGCCCCTTGCTGCCTTTGGGTCCCTTCCCGGCGGCGCCACCGTGGGCCTTGCCGCCCTTCTTGCCGGTGCCATGGCCACCGCCAGCAGACGTCTCGCCCGGACGCGGGGGCACGGGACGAATCAGGCAATGCTTGGTGTAGCCGATCAAATCGCGGCGGCCGGCCTTTTCCAGCGCCTCGCGCACCAGCTTGTAGTTCTCGGGCTTGCGATACTGGATGAGCGCGCGCTGCATGGCCTTCTCGTGCGGGTCGCGCGCCACATAGATCGGCTCCATGGTGCGCGGATCCACGCCGGTGTAGTACATGCACGTCGACATGGTGGACGGCGTGGGGTAGAAGTCCTGCACCTGCTCGGGCATGTAGCCCATGTCTCTCACGGCCTCGGCAAGGTCCACAGCTTCCTTCATGGTTGAACCGGGGTGGCTCGAGATCAGATACGGCACCACGTACTGCTTGAGTCCGTATTCGCGGTTCAAGCGTTCAAATTTACGGCAGAATGCGTCGTAGACGGCGCGGCTCGGCTTGCCCATCACAGACAGCACGGCGTCGCTCACGTGCTCGGGCGCTACGCGCAGCTGGCCCGAGACGTGATGCTCCAGCAGCTCGCGCAAAAACTCGTCCGAGGCATCGGCCATGGTGTAGTCAAAACGGATGCCGCTGCGGACGAAGACCTTCTTGACGCCCGGTAGCTGGCGCAGGTCGCGCAGCAACTGCGTGTAGCCGCTCTCGTCGACCACCATGTTCTTGCATACGCTCGGCCACAGGCAGCGCTTGTTCTTGCATACGCCGTGCTTGAGCTGCTTGTCGCAGGCAGGGCGGCTAAAGTTGGCCGTCGGCCCGCCCACGTCGTTGATGTAGCCCTTAAACTCGGGGTCGCGCGTGAGCAACTCGGCCTCGCGCATGATCGAATCGTGGCTGCGCATCTGCAGCACACGGCCCTGGTGGAAGGTGAGGGCGCAAAACGAGCACTCGCCAAAGCACCCGCGGTTGGAGCTAATGGAAAACTTGATCTCGGCAAAGGCCGGCACGCCGCCTGCCGCGTCGTAGTCGGGATGCCAATCGCGTGCGTAGGGGAGTTCGGCCACCTCGTCCATCTCGTCGGTGGTGAGCGTCGCCGACGGTGGGTTTTGCACCACATAGACGCTGTTGGGGTAGGGCTCTACCAGGCGATGTCCGGTGATGGGGTCCATATTCTGCTGCTGCACGTTAAAGCTGCGCGCGTAGTTGAGCTTGTCGGCGGCAAGGTCGTCCCAGCTGGGCAGCAGGTCGTAGTCGTAGACCTCGTCGAGCGAGCTGGTGCGGTAGACGGTGCCGTTGATATAGGTGATCTGATCGACGGGCAGTCCCGCGTCGAGCGCGTCGGCGATCTCGACGATCGCGTGCTCGCCCATGCCGTAGATGAGGATGTCGGCGCCCGAGTCGAGCAGTACCGAGCGCTTGAGCTTGTCCTGCCAGTAGTCGTAGTGGGCCAGGCGGCGCAGGCTCGCCTCGATGCCGCCGATGATGATGGGGGCGTCCTTGAACGTCTGGCGGATGAGGTTGCCGTAGACCGTGACAGCTCGGTTGGGACGGTGCCCCTCCTCGCCACCGGGAGTGTAGGCGTCGGTGTGGCGGCGGTGCTTGGTCACCGAATAGTGGTTGACCATGGAGTCCATATTGCCGGCGCTGACGAGAAAGCCCAGGCGCGGCTCGCCGAGCACGGTGATGCTGGCGGGGTCGGTCCAATCGGGCTGGCAGATGATGCCCACCTTGTAGCCGTGTGCGTCGAGTACGCGGCTGACGATGGCCATACCAAAGCTGGGATGGTCCACGTAGGCGTCGCCGCAGATGTAGACAAAGTCGCACTGGTCCCAGCCGCGCGCATCCATGTCGGCGCGGCTGACGGGGAGGAACTTATCGCGGCCCGGTCGCCAGGGGCGGGCGGGCGTCGCTTGGGAATGCTTGGTGCGGGCGACCGTGGCCTGCGCCTTACCGCCACGCTTTTGCTGCTGGCCCTGTTTGCCCTGTTGACTGCGCTGGTTGTTCTGAGCGTGCTGAGGCTTTTTTGCCACGATCCCTCCCGGTGTCTGTATACTGCACGTAATTGTAACCAGTCTTTTTGGGACGGCGCTAAAAAGACTGGTGGAGTACACGAGGCGTCGGGTGTCGGCGCCGCGCCCGCTGTTTGTTTCCAGACTGTGTATCTGCGCGTTGGAGAACCCGTCTCGCGCGCACGCCATGTTGTCAATGGGTTACAGTATGAACGGCGGCTATGTTTCCGCCAACGCACGAGAGAGTCGTCAACAAGGAGGATGCACGACGATGCAGCGTGCCAAACAGATATCGGAGTCCATCGAGCTGGGCATTATCTTGGCGCTCGCCGGTGGCTTTATGGACGTCTATTCGTACATTGGGCGCGATCATGTTTTCGCCAACGCGCAGACAGGCAACATCCTGCTCGTGGGCGTGAGCATCTCGGAGGGCAACTGGGCACTTGCGGGACGCTATTTCTTCCCCGTGGTGTCGTTTGCCGTGGGCATTATGCTTGCCGATCTGGTACACGAGCGGTTTGGCAGCGTGATTCACTGGCGCCAAGTGACGGTGTTCTTTGAAGCCGTTATCTTGCTGGGCGTGAGCTTTATCCCCGGCGGCAATTTCAACCTGCTCGCCAACTGCCTCACCTCGTTTGCCTGCGGTATGCAGGTTGAGAGCTTCCGCAAGATCCACGGTCACGGCATCGCTACGACCATGTGCATCGGCAACTTGCGCAACGCGCTGCAAAACGTGGACGATTACATCATCACCCACAGGCGCGGCTTTTTGGAAAACGGCCTGCTGTACTTTGGCGTGATCTTTACCTTTGTGTTTGGCGCCGTGTTGGGCAACTGGTGTATTGAGCGCATGGGCCTGCACGCCATCGTCGTGGCGAGCTTGCTGCTGTTTGTCGCGTTTGCCATCATGTTCATCGACCGCGAGCGCGATTTGCGCTTACGCTGGAAGGTTGCGGCCGAGGCTTGGAAAGAGGGCTGCCGAAAGTAACCGAATGCGGCAAAGGGGCTGTCCCTTTGCCGCAATATTTTTCATCGTCTGTTGAAACGCTTTAAATAGTTTGACGTTCTCACGCGTTTTTTGTTTCAAAAGCGTTAGGATGGGACTCATAGCGTGGGGCGTAATGGATGCCCCGCACACGATGGGAGGCTATCAATGGCTAATCGTTTCGTTCTCAATACCATCTCTTATCATGGTTCCGGCGCCATCAAGGAGATCCCCGGCGAGCTCCAGCGTCGCGGCTACAAGAAGATCTTCGTCTGCTCCGACCCCGATCTGGTCAAGTTTGGCGTTACCGCTAAGGTGACCGACGAGCTCGACGCCGCCGGCATCGCTTGGAGCCTCTACTCCGAGATCAAGCCCAACCCCACGATTCAGAACGTCAAGGACGGCGTCGAGGCCTTCAAGGCCGCCGAGGCTGACGCTATCGTGACCATCGGTGGCGGCTCCTCCATGGACACCGCCAAGGCCATCGGCATCATCATCAACAACCCCGAGTTCGCCGATGTCCGCAGCCTCGAGGGCGTTGCTCCCACTAAGAACCACGCCGTGTTCACCATCGCCGTGCCGACGACCGCCGGTACCGCTGCCGAGGTGACCATCAACTACGTCATCACCGACCCCGAGAAGGTCCGCAAGTTCGTGTGCGTCGACACCAACGACGCCCCCGAGGTCGCCGTCGTCGACCCCGACATGATGGCTTCCATGCCCGCCGGCCTGACCGCCTCCACCGGCATGGACGCTCTGACCCACGCCATCGAGGGCTATACCACCAAGGGCGCTTGGGAGCTCTCCGACATGTTCCACTTTGAGGCCATCAAGCTGATCAGCGAGAACCTACGCGACTCCGTTGCCGAGGCCAAGTCCGGCCAGCCCGGCTCCGGCCGCGAGGGCATGGCCCTTGGCCAGTATGTCGCCGGCATGGGCTTCTCCAATGTTGGCCTGGGCATCGACCACGCCATGGCTCACACCCTGTCCGCTCACTATGACACCCCGCACGGCGTCGCTTGCGCCATTCTGCTGCCGATCGCCATGGAGTTCAACAAGCCGGTTTGCGCCGAGCGTCTGGCCAAGGTTGCCGTCGCCATGGGCGTTGACACCACGGGCATGAGCACCGACGAGGCTGCCGACGCCGCTATCGCCGCCGTCAAGCAGCTTTCCGCCGACGTGAATATCCCGCACGTCTGTGAGGCCATGAAGGCTGACGAGATCGAGGTCCTGGCCAAGGACGCCATGGCCGACGCCTGCTTCCCGGGTAACCCGCGCGAGGCAACGCTCGACGACGTCATCGAGCTCTTCAAGAAGATTTGCCCGGCTGCCTAACCCAGTTTGGTGGTCCTTCGCCCGTAGGCGTATGGTTTTTTGACTTGCCGCTGGCCCCGCCGTGCTACGCACGGCGGGGCTTTTTGTGCTGCGTCAATGTTCTGAGACGGGCAAAACCAAGGCGTACTGCCCGCTACGGATAGGTGGTGCACTTTCCCGCGTGCATTTTTGGGAGTATTCAGCAAGCTCTTAAAAATGCATAACGTTGTGAATGGGCCGAGTGGCCCGCAGGCGCTCATCGACAGCCATTGCGGGCGGGCTATCGATGAGTGGAGGGGGTTGTTACTGAGTTTCTGCTTTGCGACGACCTGCAACACTGCTGTAACCACGTCGTTTTGTCGTTCGCGATGGGGTCGTTGGGGCCCACGGTGCTGAATACTCCGTTTTTTGCACGGCCCAAGGTGGGGTACCCTGAGACGAAGCAAAAAGATTCCTCATTTCTATGCAGATACCGATAGGATTTATGCAAGATTGGGATTGTAAGACGTGCGCGTGCACAAAACCGGTGCGGGGACGTCGGGAGGCGGCTCGGCTCCTAGGGCATTGACCGTGCAGAACGGTTAAAATCGGGACTCGGTCTTAGTTTTACTTGGAAGGACGCATATGGCTTCTAATATTGATGCTTCTCTAGAGGAGACACTCTCCTATATCGCGGGACAGCTTAAGGCGCTGACTTCTATCGCTTCGCCTACGGGCTATACCCGTGCGGCGACTGATTATCTGATGGAGACGTTGCGCGATATGGGCTTTGGGCCCGAGCGTTCTAACAAGGGCAATGTGCTCGTTGAGCTTGGTGGTGAGGGTGAGCCGCTCGTGTTGGCGAGCCATGTCGATACCCTGGGCGCCATGGTGCGCTCCATCAAGGACAATGGCCGCTTGCGCCCCACGACGCTCGGCGGGCATCAGTGGTCTACGGCCGATGGCGAGAACTGCACCGTTTATACGCGCGATGGCAATGTCTACACGGGTGTGGTCCTCAATACCGAGCCTTCGGCGCACGTGGCCGATGAGCCGGTCAAGACCATCGAGAAGAACATGGAAATCCTGCTCGACGAGAACGTTGACAGCAAGGACGATGTGCTCGAGCTGGGTATTCAAACCGGCGACATCATCGCTATGGATCCGCGCACCACGGTGACGGAGAGCGGCTACATCAAGAGTCGCTTCCTTGACGACAAGCTGTCCGCGTCGATTCTGCTGGGTTTGGCCCGCGCCGTCGCCGAAGGCGAGGTGACGCTTTCGCGCAAGGTTTCGTTGCTCTTTACGGTGTACGAGGAGGTCGGCCACGGCGGTGCCTTTGTGCCGGCCGACACGCGCGAGATGATCAGCGTTGACATGGGCTGCGTGGGCGATGATCTGGGCTGCACCGAGCGCATGGTTTCGATTTGTGCCAAGGATTCGGGCGGTCCGTACAACTACGACCTGGTGACCACGCTGTCCAATATCGCGCGCGAGCTTGAACTTGACTACGCCATCGACGTGTACCCGCACTACGGCTCGGACGTCGAGGCCACGCTTTCGGCTGGCTACGACATTCGCCATGGCCTGATCGGCCCCGGCGTGTACGCGAGCCACAACTACGAGCGCAGCCACATGGACGGCGTGCGCAACACCTTCGAGCTCGTCCGCGCCTACGTACAGCGCTAGCGATGCAGCGGCCTCGGCTGATACGGCAGTACCGACCGAGGCCGTCCTCTCTAAGTTGCGGTGAAATAGGGACTGTTTGGCGGTTTTAAACGCTTAAACAGTCCCTATTTCACCGCAATTTATGAAGGGGATGGGGCTACTTAAGTGCGCCGGTCACCGTGCCGCCGCCGAGGACGATGTCGCCGCGGTAGACTACAACGGCTTGGCCGGGGGCGATGGCGCGCTGCGGGTCGTCAAAAGTTAGCAGCATTTGCCCGTCTTCGCCGCGCGCAAGGGTCGCTGCCTGGTCTTTCTGACGATAGCGGTACTTGGCACCTACGCGAATGCCACCGGACGTGAGCTCTGCCTTCATGCGGTCGGCAGGGGCACTCCAGATCCAGTCGTTGGCCGTGAGCGCTGTGGCCGTTAGGTCCTCGGCCTCGCCCAGATGCACGGTGCTGCTGTCGGCGTCGACGCCCGTTACGTACACGGGATGCGCCATCGCGACGCCCAGGCCCTTGCGCTGACCGATGGTGTAGCGCAGCGCACCGTTGTGGCGCCCGACCACGCTGCCGTCGCGCCACACAATGTCGCCCGGTGCAGCGGGATGTCCGCAGCGGCGCTCGATATAGCCCGCGTAGTCACCGTCTGGAATAAAGCAGATGTCCTCGCTTTCGGCCTTCTTGGCGTTGGTAAAGCCCTGCTCGGCGGCAATGCGGCGCACGTCGCGCTCTTTGTCCAGCCCAGCCAGCGGAAAGATCGTGTGCGCCAGGCGTTCCTGCGTAAGCGAATACAAAAAGTAACTCTGGTCCTTTTTGGGGTCCTCGCCGCGGTACAGCTGCCAGGTTCCGTCGGACGCCTGGCTCGTTTTGGCGTAGTGGCCCGTGGCGATGTAGTCGCAGCCCATATCCAGCGCCGCATCCAGCAATGCGCCAAACTTAATGTGGCGGTTGCAGATGATGCATGGGTTGGGCGTCAGCCCCTCCTGATAGGCGGTCACGAAGCGCTCGATAACGTTGCGGTCGAAGGCCTGCTGCAGGTCGAGCACATGGTGGGGCATCCCCAGGCACTCGGCGACAGCCTTTGCATCGGCGATGTCGCGGTCGACCTTACTCATGCCCGTGACGGGATCGGGCGCGGGGCAGGTGAGGCGCATGGTGGCGCCGACGCATTCGTAGCCCTGGCTTTTGAGCAGGTACGCGGTCACGCTGGAATCGACGCCGCCGCTCATGGCGACGAGCACGCGCTTGTTGTGCATGGGGAGGTTCTCCTTGGTGGCATGTGGCCAAAAAAGAAAAGCGGCGCGGGAGGCTGGTTCCGCGCCGCAGACATTGTAGCAAGTTCGGACGTCTCGTGGGACACCCTGATTGGATGGGCTCAGGCTGCCGGGAGAGAGGAGACCGGCTCGTCCGCGGGCTCAACCTATGGGCGACAGGCCCTTAGTCCTGGAACAGTGCCGTGGACAGGTAACGCTCGCCGGTGTCGGCAAGCAGGGCCACGATGGTCTTCCCCTCGTTCTCGGGGCGCTTGGCCAGCTGCAGTGCGGCCCACACGGCGGCACCGGACGAAATGCCCACGAGCACGCCCTCCTTGTGGCCCACGGCACGGCCGGTGGCAAAGGCGTCGTCGTTCTCGACGGGGATGATCTCGTCATAGACCCGGGTGTCGAGGACGTCGGGCACAAAGCCGGCGCCGATGCCCTGGATCTTGTGCGGGCCGGCCTGGCCCTTGGAGAGCACCGGGGAGGTGGCGGGCTCGACGGCGACGACCTTAATCTCGGGGTTCTGCTCCTTGAGGAACTCGCCCACGCCGGTCACGGTGCCGCCGGTTCCAACGCCGGCGACGAAGATGTCGACCTCGCCGTCGGTGTCATCCCAGATCTCGGGGCCGGTCGTGGCCTTGTGGATGGCGGGGTTGGCGGGGTTCACAAACTGGCCGGCGATAATGCTGTTGGGGGTCTCCTTCTGCAGCTCCTCGGCCTTGGCGATGGCGCCCTTCATGCCCTTGGAGCCGTCGGTGAGCACGAGCTGTGCGCCGTATGCCTGCATAAGCTTGCGGCGCTCGACGGACATGGTCTCGGGCATGGTGATGATCACCTTGTAGCCGCGGGCAGCCGCCACCGAGGCGATGCCGACGCCGGTGTTGCCGCTCGTGGGCTCGATGATGGTATAGTCGCCGCCGCGCACGAGCTTGCCGGCCTTCTCGGCCTCGTCGATCATGTTCTTGGCGACGCGGTCTTTGACGGATCCGGCGGGGTTGAAGTATTCCAGCTTGACGAGCACGCGGGCCTTGAGGTCCTCATCGGCCTCAAAGTGAGTGAGCTCCAGAAGCGGAGTGTGGCCGATAAGCTGATCGATGGACGTGTAAACATTGCTCATGGTGAACCTCCAAAGTGTTCAAATGACTGGATACCGTGTGGTTTTACGGTGTGTATAGCAGCGAAACCCACAAACCTTATGGGTTGTTCGTTTTGCTGTTGGCAAGCATAGTAGACAGTAAAGCCTAGTAACGCAATAGGAAATAGAAGATTATTACGAGTCGATTAACCATCTTGACCGGAACGGGTTTTTTCAAAACCAATTTTTCGGCTAGAATTTCTACGGACTAAATGACCGAAAGGCAGCACTATATATGTTGGTTTCTACTAAGGGCAGATATGCCCTGCGCGTTATGGTCGATCTGGCCGAGCACCAGGCGGCCGGTCGCATCCCGCTCAAAGAGATCGCGGCGCGACAGGGGATTTCCGAGAAATATCTCGAGAACATCTTGGCTACGCTCGTACGTGCCAACATGCTCTCGGGTATGCGTGGCAAGGGCGGCGGCTACGTGCTCACGCGCCCGCCCGAGCAGTACACGGTGGGCGAGATCTTGCGTCTGACCGAGGGCAGCCTAGCACCGGTCGCATGCCTGGACGGCGACTGCAAGGGCTGTTCGCGTTCGGACGAGTGCCCCACGCTCGACGTGTGGAAGAACTTGGACAAGCTCATCAACGACTATCTCGACGGCGTGACGCTCGATCAACTTGTCGCTCCCAACCATGGCTACGACTACGTCATCTAACCCACACCTGCATTTGGGGACGGGGTAGAAATGGTAGATCCTCTCGTCCTTTGAGACTTGGCAAATAAGAAGGCCGCCCATTTTTGCGATGGGTGGCCTTTGTTTTGGGTCGATATGACGGTTCGTATTGAACAGTTCTAGCCCTAGGCGATGCTATCGAGAATGCTGCGCATGATGGATACCAGGATGCTGCCCATAAAGGCCGATCCAAAGCCGGCAATGGAGATACCCGCGCCCAGCAGATTGACCGACAGGTAGCTGGCCAGCTCGAGCATAAAGCTGTTGACTACGAGCTGAAAAATACCAAGCGTGATAATAGTGAGCGGCAGCGAGATGACCGTCAGGAACGGCTTGACGAGCGAGTCGACGATGTTGAGGAACAGTCCCACGAAGGCAAAGCAGACCCAAGCCTCGGCAAAACCGAAGGGCTGGATGCCGGGAACGAGGAACGTGGCGATCGCGATGGCGATCGAGGTAAAGAGCCAGTTAAGCATAAAGCGCATGGCGTGAATCCTTTCTTGCGCCGGGGTTGCTGGCGTCGCGTGAAGCGGCTTGCGGCGGCGACCTGGATGGTTGCGCGGGCGTGCCGCGGTGTTTGGGCGCCCATTGTCTCAAATATTCGTGGAGCTTACGTGCGCATACGGTTTCTGAACGGCGTTCGTCCTGAAAAACGCGCCGCTGGCAGAGAGTCTTGTCACTTTAGTTTGGTGGTGTGCTACACTGCTACGGGCAAAAGCCACAGGCGTTGCCCTATTGCATAGAACGGGCGAACGATGCCCGATGTCAGTATCAACTTCGATGCCTTTTGGCGGGTTTGGCGGTGATCGATGAATATCGAGAACATGTTTGACAAGCCTGATGTCAAGCAGCTGGTCCACGCATTTAGCCTTTTGGACGACGAGAAAGATATCCAAGCGTTTTTGACCGATATCTGCACGCCGCGCGAGATTTGCGACCTTTCTCAGCGTTTGCAGGTTGCGCGCTATTTGGACGAGGGCGAGCCTTATGTTGAGGTTCAGGCCCGTACCGGCGCTTCGTCCACCACGGTGAGCCGTGTGTCCAAGGCGCTCAACGGCGAGTACGGTGGCTACCGCAAGATCCTCATTAAACTGGAGGATGGCGAGTAGGCCGCGCCAAAAACGAATTGTGCAAAACCGCTCCTCCGGGGGCGGTTTTTTGATCCCTTGGAGACGGAGGAAAACGGATTACCGAGGGAGTCAGACTAACCCGGTGATCCGTTTTCCTCCGTCCACAAGGGATCAAATCTGTTGGCGTGGGGCAAATCTGTCCGCTTGGGCGGGTAGGATGGATGCATTGATTATTGCGAACAGTTTGAGCGGAGGACCATGCCTGTTCGAATCTATACCACCAATGCCGGCACGGATTTGAGCGATGCCGAGTCGGCGCTGCTTGCCGACCTTGTTGGCTGCCACGGACGTGCCGTGCTGCTGGCACCTACGTTTGCCGAGCTCGACCTGTGCCGTCATGATGCGGCGGAAGCCGGGATTTCGCTGGGTATTGACTACAAGACGCCTACATCGTGGATTCGCTCGCTTTGGGAGCTTTTGGGCGACGGGCGCGGTTTCGTCGACAACCTGCAGCGCCAGATGCTGTTCTCGGACATGGTCACGCGTCTCGACGATGCCGACCTGCAGCCGCTTTCGCGCAGCCAGGGCACAGTGCGCATGCTCGCGCGCATGGCCCGCGACGTGTTGCCGGGCGTTGCGGGGACGGGTGCCGAACGATGCCGTGGCGACAACTGCCAGCCTGAGTCAAAAAGCGATGCCGAGGCTCGTGTGTTCGAGCTTTTGCGCGCCTACGCGGGCGGTTTGGACCGTCGAGATATGGTTGAGCCCTGCGAGGCAGCTGACATTATGACCAGTGTCCTGGCCGATAGCCTGCCGGCGTGCACTCGCGCCGTATGCGTGCGCGGTATCACGTCGTTTACGCACGGTCTGCTCGAGCTGCTGTCTGCCGTGGCGAACAATGGGGGAGAGGTCGTCGTGCTGCTTGCCCGCGAGCAGGCGGCGATGCGCGAGGAGCTTGTCGCGGCATTTGATGCCCGCGATGTGTTGTTTGAGATTGCGCCGCTAGGGGAGGGTGTCGGCGCGTCTGATGCCGCTTGCGGGACCGCCGCTCAGCCTGCCTTTATTGAGGTCGCTGGCCCCCATGCCCGTGCTCATGCTTATGCGGACGCAATTGATGATCTGGTAAAAACGTGCCGGGGTTCCGAGGTCGACGGCGCCTCTGCCGGCCCCGTGCGCGTGCTTGCCGTTTCTGCCCGGGCACCCCAGCTGTTCGGTGAGCTCGCCTCTCGTCTGGCGGCTCGTCATATCGCTGCCGAGACGACTGAGTTCACGGCGTTTTCCCAGTCCATCGCGGGCAGGCAGTTTACGGCGCTCGCCAACCTGATCGAGCGTATGAAAGCCGCCGACGAGGGCACCGCTTCCAAGACCGAGTGGTGGCCCGCTCCAGAGCTTACCGACTGGATTTATAGTCCGCTTTCGGGTGCCGACGCCGCGAGCGCCCGCGGCTTCGACAAGAACATGCGCCTGTCGCGCAGCAAGACCGCTGCGGGCGTCAAGAGCCTGCTGCAGAGCATGCAGGGCCAGGTGAGGGGCGCCCGCAAGGCCGCCAGCGACGATAACTGGTTTAAGAATGTGCCGTGCGTGGTCTCGGACGTGTTTCAGGCGCTGTGGCGCGACAAACCCGTGACGGCGCTCAAGGCCATGCTCGCCGTTGCCGAGGCGCTGCCCGATCGCGCTCTAGGCGGCCTTGACGGCCAGGCCCGTCGCCAGGCAGAGACGGCCTTGCTGCGCCATGCCATCGACATCCTTATGAACGATGCTCGCGCACTCGACGTGTCGCAGGCCGCGACCGTGCCGGTTCTCGACGGCGTTCGAACCAAGGTGGACAAGCGCAGTACCGCTTACGATTACGCGACCTACGAGGTCGATCGCACGCCACGGGCACAAGTGCGCTTCGTGTCGCTTGCCGATGCGTCGGTTTTGCGTCCTGGCGGCTACGATGCCGTGCTGTTTGCCGATGTCGACCTGGACAGCTATCCGCTTTCGCACGAAGAGGGCCCGCTTGCCACGTTGACGGCCGAGCTACGCCGCGACGGCGTGTCTTTGGAGCCCGCCGCCCTGCTGCGCGTGCGCTTTGGCCGTGCGATGCAGGCGGCGAGCGGTCCGGTCGCGCTCGCCCGCGTGACACACGATCGCCAGGCACGCGAATGCTACCCGGCGGCCGTATGGACCGAGCTGCGGGCACATGCCGAGGCCGCTGGCGCTGCCAAGCCCACGTGCGTGGGCGAGGGCGATATCATCGCCGACTTTGATCCCGCGGCAGGTGAAGGCCTCAAGCGCGAGCGCGTGACCTGTGAAGCCCCTCAGCATCTGAGTGCCGAGGCCGTGCCGTATTTGGTCCTGCGCCGTCGCGATGGCGAGGGCGAGGATGCGCCGCTGGTGCCGCGCTTGACGTCTGCCTCGCAGATCGAGGCCTATTCGACCTGTCCGCTATGCTGGTTCGTCTCGTATCGCGTCAAGCCCCAGTCGATCGACGCTGGCTTTGGCAACATGGAGAAGGGCAACTTTGTCCACGACGTGCTGGAGCATCTGCATGCCCGTCTGCCCCAAGAAGGCATGGAGCGCGTGACGCCCGAGAATCTGCCGCGTGCTCAGGAGCTGCTGCACGAGGTCTTTGACGAGACGTTGGCCGAGCACGCCGGCAAGCGCGGCACGGAGGGCCCGCTGGTGCCGCTCTCTGCGGTGGAGGAGCGCCAAGTGGCCGAGATCTTGCCGCAGCTGGAGGGCGTGCTTGCCTACGAGTCCGAGGCACTTGCCCCCTTTGCCCCGCGCTACCTGGAGTTTGCGTTCAACGAGCTCCAGGTCGAGTATGCCGGTTGGCCGCTCGGCGGGCGCATCGACCGTGTGGACGTGGACGCCGAGAACCGCGCCGTGGTAATCGACTACAAGCATCGTTCGGGTGTCGAGGAGTTTAAGCTTGCCGACCCCACGGTGCGTGACGAGGAGACGGGCGAGGCTCCCATCGACGACCCGCGCTGGCTGCCGCCCCATACCCAAACGCTCATCTACGCGCAGGCCATGCGTCGGGCACTGGGCTTGGATACCCGTGCAGCGCTCTATTTTTCGACCAAGGGCGGCAAGCCCGCGCTGCGCGGTGCGGCGAGCGCCGAGTTGCTCGAGGAAGAGCGCGGTGACGGTCGCATCCCGGGCCTCAAGAAGGGCTTCCCGGGCGAGGGCGGCAGCATGGACTTCGATGCCCTGCTCGATCGCGTGGAGGCCGGCATCGCCGAGCGCCTGCGCGAGCTCGAGGCGGGCAACGTTGCCGCCGTCGACCCGACGTCGGCTCAGGCCGCGCATGCGCGCTGCTCGTATAACCACGAAGGAACGTTTGTAAGGAGGGACGTGTAGACCATGGATCTTTCGACTTTGATGCCGCAACAGCTGCAGATTGTCAAAACGCTCGACCGCCCGCTGTTTGTCTCGGCGGGCGCCGGTTCGGGTAAGACCTTTACCCTCACGCGCCGCATCGTCTATGCGCTCTCGCCCGAATCCGGTCCGTTCGTTGAGCATCTGGACCAGGTGCTCGCCATTACCTTTACCAAAGATGCCGCGGCCGAGATTCGCGACCGCGTGCGCCGTGCGCTTATCGACGAGGGCATGGACGAGGAAGCACTGACCGTCGACGACGCGTGGATCTCGACCATTCACGGCATGTGCTCGCGTATCCTGCGCGCGCACGCGCTGGAGCTGGGCATCGACCCCGAGTTCACGGTGCTCACCGATACCGACGAGCTCATGGACCAGGCTGTTGAGCATGTGCTGGGTCGCGCGACGGCACCCGATGCCGCCCCCGAGCTCGCGGCATCGCTCAAGGCCCTCTATGCCTGGTATCCCATGGCGGGCGAGGGCGGTTCCTTTGGCGGCGGTACGACCATCAAGGGTCTGGTGCGCGACCTGCTGGAGCTGTCGAGCCAGTTGCCGGGCGGTATGGACGACGCGCGCGTGGCGCGCGGCCAGGCCGATACCTCGGCACTCGCCGATGCCTATCGCGCGGCGCTGGGCGCAAGCAAGGCCGCGACCGAGAAGGCGCAGACGGCGCTCGATGCCATCGACGCGTTTGAGGCGAGTGGCAAAACCATGGAGGATGCGGCGCGACTCATGATGTCGTGCACCATGCCGCGCGCGAGCAAGGCATTCCCCAAGGAGCAGGTCGAGCTGCTCAAGGCCGAGGCCGCCGATGCGTTTATCAATATCGTGCTTGCCTGCGGTGGCTCGGCGCTCGATGCGCTGGTGGGCCTGGCCCGTTCCGTCGAGGCCGAGTATCGCGCATTGAAGGCTGCCCAGTCCGCCCTCGATAATAACGACCTGCTGCGTATGGCCTACGAGGCCCTGCGCGATTACCCAGCCATCCGTGCTGCGTACGAGGGCCGCTTTAAGATGGTCATGATCGATGAGTTCCAGGATACCGATCAGATGCAGGTCGATTTGATTCGCTATCTGACGGGCGCGGGGGAGCGCGCGCTGTGCACCGTGGGCGATGCGCAGCAGTCGATCTACCGCTTCCGTGGCGCCGAGGTCGAGGTGTTTCGCCGCCAGGAGCGCAAGGTGGGCTCGTCTGCCGCGTCCGAGGCGACTGCCGTGGCCGATGCCCCTGCCGGCGAACTCGTTAAACTCGTGCGCAACTTCCGCAGCCATGACGAGGTGCTGCGTTACGTGGCACGCGTCTTCGACGGCGATGACGGCGGCCTGATGCAGGGCTTTTTGGATCTTGAGGCGAGCGACGGCCGCAAGGACACGCTGGTGGCGGACGCCTCGCGCCGCCAGGCCCTCTTTGTTGCCGGCGGTAGTATGCAGGAGCGCACACAGGCCAAGGCCCGTGCGATCGCCGAGCGCTTCCGCGCGCTTGCCGATGCCGGCCAGCCCCAGGGCGGCATGGTGCTGCTGCTGGGCCGCATGACCAACGCCGACGTCTACGCCCAGGCCTTCCGCGACCAGGGGCTCGACTGCGTCATCGCGGGTGGTTCGGTCTTTGCCCAGGCAGCCGAGGTGCAGACGGTGCGCGCCCTGGTATGTGCGCTCGCCAATCCGGCCGATACGGCGCAGGGCCTTATGCCGCTGCTCGCCTCGCCGATGTTTGCGCTCGGCGCTCAGGAGTTCCTGGCGCTGGCGACCAAGCTCGATAGCGAGACGGGGGAGACCTCGCGCCGGAATATCGACGCGGGCATCATGAGTGATTTCGACGTGCCGGGTCTGCAAGATCTGCCGCTCGTGACGCGCGCCCGCGAGGTGCTGCGGTATGCGCTTCGTCGCGTGGGCCGCGATTCGTTCGCCGCCATCGCGCGCGACGTGGTCAACGCCTCCGGCTGGTTTGTGCGTCTGGCACAGCGCGGTCCCGAGGGCAAGGCCATTGCCGCCAACGTGCTCAAGGCGCTCGACGCCGTGGCTGAGGCTGAGGCCGAGTTCGGCAACTCGCCGCGTTCCATCGCGCTGGCCTTCGACCGCTTCTTGGCGGGCAAGGAGGCCCCGGGCGCGCTCAACGAGGAGGGTGACGGCGCGGTACGCATCATGACGGTGCATGCCTCCAAGGGTCTGGAATATCCGGTCGTGGCGGTCGCCGAGTGCTTTGGCGTGCGTAAGTCCTCGGGTGCGGCACAGATGGGTCGCGTCGAGGGCGGGGCGCAAGTCGTGGCGCTGCCGGCTTGTTTT
>DXMG01000019.1 GCA_019414325.1 Collinsella sp.
CCGAGATTACCCGCGCTGTCCGTCAGATCGCACTCGACGCTGTCGCCGGTAAGATCGATCCTGGCGCAATTGATGACGACATGGTGGCTTCCCACCTCTATACCGCCGGCCTTCCCGATCCTGAGCTTGTGATTCGCACTTCTGGTGAGCTGCGCCTTTCGAACTATCTGCTGTGGCAGGTGGCTTATTCCGAATTCTACGTCACCGATACCTATTGGCCCGACTTTGATCGTTGGGGCCTTGTCGACGCCATTTTGGCCTATCAGGGCCGTGACCGTAGGTTTGGTGGACTGAGCAAGACCGAGGAGGCTTAATCGTGTCCGATCGTCCCAAGGCATCTGCTCCCAAGACGCCTGCGCGCAAAGCTGCCACTGCGGGAACGCCTGCAGTGAAGAGCGGCACCGGTTCGTGGCTGGCGGGCTTTATTACCCGTGCCGCCGCCGGTATCGTCTACGCCGTTGTCTTTATCCTGTGCCTGGTTTTGGGTATCGTGCCCACGGCCATCTTTGTTTCCGTCATGAGCGGTCTGTGCTGCTATGAGTTTTTCCGTATGACAAGGCTCGATGGCAAGATGGCTAACGAGCGCATGGGTATCGCTGCCGCCGTGCTCTTTCCGCTGTCGGCGTTGGGCGATTCGATGCTGCTGAATGCCCTGCTTTTTGCCCTGATGCTCGCTGTGGGCATTTGGTATGTCTGGTCGCCGCGTACCCGTATATCCGATGTTGCCGTGACACTCATGGGTCCCATCTACACCGGTTTTATGCTGTCGGCTATCGTGCTGCTGCGCGATGCCGTGCCCGGTTTTGCCGGCGCCCTGCTTTCGGTGGGTGTTTGCGCGTCTCTCTGGGTCTCCGATTCGTTTGCCTATATCGTGGGTAGCCGTATCGGCAAACACAAGATGGTTCCCAAGATCTCTCCCAAAAAGAGCTGGGAGGGGTTTGTTGGCGGCATCCTGGGCTCGGTTTTGATTTGGCTCATCCTGTGGGCGACGCATTTCTTCAAGCTCAGCCTGCCCTATGCGCTGCTGTGCGGCGTGGTCGTGTCCATTCTGGGCGTTATCGGCGACCTTATCGAGTCGCGCATCAAGCGCGGTGTGGGCGTCAAAGATTCCGGCAACCTTATCCCGGGCCACGGCGGCATGCTCGATCGTAGCGATTCGCTTATCTTCGGCTGCATCACCGCGCAGCTGATGCTGATGATCGGAGGCGTGCTGTAATGTCATTCCAGACGACGTATGGCCCCGATGGACGCCTCCGTGTTGCCATCCTGGGTTGTACGGGCTCCATCGGCACCCAGGCGCTCGATGTGTGCCGCCAGCATGCCGATCGCCTGCAGGTGACGGCGCTGTCCGTTAACTCCAGTACCTCCGAGCTTGTTGCCGCTGCCCGCGAGTTCTCGGTTTCGGCGGTTGCCGTGGCCGATGTCGCTCATGGCGATGACGCCGTGCTGCAGGAGTTGCCCGAGGGAACGAAGCTCGGCGTTGGCGCGCAGGCGGTTTGCGAGCTCGCGCGTCGCGACGATGTCGACTGCGTACTCGTCGCTATTGTGGGTGCCGCCGGTCTCGAGGCGAGCCATGCGGCCTTGACCTCGAATAAGCGTCTTGCCCTTGCCAACAAGGAGTCCCTCGTCGTCGGTGGCGACTTGCTTATGCCGTTGGCGCAACCGGGCCAGCTTATTCCAGTCGACTCTGAGCACTCCGCCATCTACCAGTGCTATCTGGGGGAGAACCCGCGCGAGGCTCATTGTATTTGGCTCACCTGCTCGGGCGGTCCGTTCTTTGGCCGCACGCGCGACGAGCTAGATCGCGTGACGCGTGCCGATGCCCTCGCACATCCCACGTGGGCCATGGGTGCTAAGATCACCATCGACTCCGCCACCCTCATGAATAAGGGCCTGGAGCGCATTGAGGCCATGCATCTGTTTAACTGCGACCTCGATTTCATTAACGTGGTCGTGCAGCGTCAGTCCAAGATTCACTCTATGGTCGAGTTTGCCGACGGCTCCGTGATGGCGCATCTCGGTGCTTCCGACATGCGTATTCCCATCCAGTTCGCGTTCTCGTATCCCGAGCGTTGGGATACCCCGGCGCCTCGTATCGATTTCCGCGAGCTGGGGCAGCTCACGTTTGATGCTGCCGACATGGATACCTTCCGCTGTCTGGCACTGGCCGAGCGTGCCGGCAAGACGGGTGGCACCATGCCGTGCGTGCTCAATGCCGCCAACGAGGTCGCCGTCGATGCCTTCCTGCACGATGGCTGCAGCTTTACCGATATCGATCGCATTGTGGAATCCTGCATGGATGCCCACGATATGCAGGCGGTCGATTCGTTTGAGCAGCTTCGCGACATCGATGCGTGGGCGCGTGAAAAGGCTGCGCAGGTACTCGCCGCAACCCGTTCCTAACCCATAAGGATTGCTTTTTCGTTTTATGGATACTGTTCTGAGCGTTCTCTCATCGGTCTTTTGGGGCCTGCTGATGCTTTCCGTCCTCGTGTTTTTGCACGAGGGCGGCCACTTTTTGGCGGCGCGTGCCTGCGGCGTCCGTGTGACCGAGTTCTTTTTGGGCCTGCCGTGCCGCTTTGACATCCATTACACGTCGCGTCGCATTGGAACCAAGTTTGGCGTGACCCCGCTGCTGCTGGGTGGCTACGCTGCCATCTGCGGTATGGATCCGACCGATGTCTCCTGCGCCGATCGCGTGCTCGCGGCTATCTACCGTCATGGTCGCGTGACCGTGGCCGACCTTGCTGTCGAGCTCGAGCTTTCCGAGGAGGATGTGCTCGAGGCTTGTGCTCTGTTGCTGGGCTGGGGCTCCATCGCTCCCTGGTATGAGGAAGGGGAGAAACCCTCGCCGAGCTACTATCCCACCAAGTATCAGACGCTGCCGCGAGACGCGGCGGGTTACACCACCTTTGACGGCCGCCGGTTCGATCGAGAGCATGCGACTGCCGAGGGCGATGTGTGGGAGCTGCCGTGCGGCGAGGCTGATTTCTTGGCGCAAGAGCGCTCGCACACTTATCTTGGCCAGGGCTTTCTCAAGCGCGCCTTTATGCTGCTCGCGGGCATTCTCGTCAATATCCTGACGGGTTTTTTGCTGCTTATGAGCATCTATTCCATTGCGGGCGTCACCGTGCCGATCGATACCAACGTGATCGGTCAGGTTGACGAGGGGTCTATTGCCGCCAAGGCGGGTATCGAGGCTGGTGATGCGATCCTTTCGGTTGACGGTGTATCGTGCTCCACATGGATGAACGTTTACGATGCCATCGGCAAGGCCGCCGGTAAGGACGATATCGCCATCGAGTACGAGCGTGACGGCAAGCAGCATTCGACCACGGTTGCGCTCAAAGAGGACGAGCGCCTAGGTGTGTATGCCTCTACGCAGGTAGTCCGTTTGGACCCCATCACCTCGGCGCGTCTGTCATTCTCCTATGTTGTGCAGACCGCGGAGGGCGTGATGCGCCTGCTCCAGCCGCAGCATACGATGGAGATTCTCGATCAGTCTTCTTCGATCGTGGGTATTAGCGTTATGTCCTCACAGGCTGCTGCTGCCGGTCCTGCCACATTCCTTTCGTTTGCCGCCCTCATTTCGTTCTCGCTTGGCTTTATGAACCTGCTGCCCATCCCACCACTCGATGGCGGCAAGCTGGTCATCGAGATCATTCAAAAGATTGTGGGCCGCGAGCTTCCGCTCAAGGTCCAGACGATTGTGAGCTATGTGGGCATCGCGCTCTTTGTGCTGCTGTTTGTCTATATGCTTCGTTCCGACATCCTTCGATTTATTCTGTAGGGGAGTGTTTGGATTGTCTTTATCCCATCCTTTGCCTCGCGATTTGACGCGCCCCGTGCATGTGGGCGGTGTGCAGATCGGTGGCGGTGCGCCGGTGGTGGTCCAATCCATGACCTGCACCGATACCGCTGATGCCAAGGCAACACTTGCGCAAGTGTGCGCGTTGGCGCAGGCTGGCTGCGATATCGTGCGTGTGAGCGTGCCCACTGAGGCCGCGCTTGAGGGTTTCCGCACCATCTGTGCCGAGTCTCCGGTGCCAATCGTTGCCGATATCCACTTTAACCACAAGCTGGCCATTGGCGCTGTAGAGGCCGGTGCCGCCAAGCTCCGCATCAATCCCGGTAATATCGGCGATTGGGCCAAGGTCGATGCTGTCATCGATGCCGCGGGTGCTGCGGGCTGCGCAATTCGCATCGGTGTCAACGCTGGTTCGCTTGAGCAGGATATCGCCGAGCGCGACGACCTCACGCAGCCCGAAAAGCTCGTGATGTCGAGCGAGCGCTTCGTCAAGCACTTTGAGGACCGCGGCTTTACGAACATTGTGCTTTCGGCCAAGGCCCATAGCGTGCAAACGACGCTCGATACCTATCGAGCCCTGTCGCGTGAGATTCCCCACGTTCCGCTTCACCTGGGCGTGACGGAGGCGGGGACCAAGCTCCAGGGCACCATCAAGAGCTCTGTAGGCTTGGGTATCTTGCTTTCCGAAGGCATTGGCGACACCATGCGTGTGTCGCTCACAGCCGATCCGGTTGAGGAGCCGCCGGTTGCCTGGGGTATTCTGCAGTCGTTGGGCCTGCGTCGCCGTGGCCCCGAGATTGTCTCGTGCCCCACGTGCGCCCGCTGCCAGGTTAACCTTATTCCCATTGCCGAGGAAGTAACCGAGCGGCTTAAGAACTATACCGCGCCGCTTTCGATTGCCGTTATGGGATGTGCCGTTAATGGCCCCGGCGAGGCTTCTGATGCCGACCTGGGCGTTGCTTGCGGACGTGGTCAGGCCTTGCTCTTTTCGCATGGCCAGATCATTGGTAAAGTAGCTGAGGACCAAATTGTCGACGCGCTTATGGCAGAGGTCGACAAGCTTATTGAGGAGAAATAAATGACCCGAGCAATGTATATGTCTAAGCTCTATGCGCCGACGCTTAAAGAGGATCCGGCGGACGCTGAGCTCGCCAGTCACCGCCTGCTGCTCCGTGCCGGCATGATCCGCAAGGAGGCCGCCGGCCTGTATTCCTACCTGCCGCTTGCCTGGCGTTCGATCCGTAAGATCGAGAACATCGTGCGCGACGAGATGGACGCTGCCGGCGCCCAGGAGCTTATGATGCCTATCATGGTCGACGCCGAGTTGTGGCGCGAGTCCGGCCGCATCGACGCCTATGGCAAGGAGCTTGTGCGCTTTGACGACCGTCATGGTCGCGAGTTCGTCTTGGGCCCCACGCACGAGGAGACCGTCACGGCCCTGGTGCGCAACGAGCTACGCTCCTATAAGCAGCTGCCCGTCAACCTGTATCACATTCAGGACAAGTTCCGCGACGAGTTCCGTCCCCGCTTTGGCCTGATGCGCGGCCGCGAGTTCATCATGAAGGACGCCTACAGCTTCTCCGCCACGCAGGAGAGCCTGCAGGAGGAGTACGACAAGATGAAGCAGGCGTACGCCAATATCTGCGAGCGCTGCTACATCAAGGCTCTGCCCGTCGTCGCCGATTCTGGCGAGATCGGTGGCGATACCTCCGTCGAGTACATGGCTTTGGCTGACGCCGGCGAGGCTTCGCTCGTCTACTGCGACGATTGCGGCTTCGCTGCCGATGACGAGGCTGCAAGCACCAAGGTCGTCGTGACCGAGGGTCCTGGTGACGGTACGCTCACCAAGGTTGAGACTCCGGGCATGGGCACCATTGAGGCTGTTGCTAAGTTCTTTGGGTTCCCCGAGAACGGCACGCGCAAGTCGCTGGCACTCATCGACGCCGAGGGCAAGCCGGTCGTGGCCATTGTTCCGGGCGATCACGAGCTCAACGATTGCAAGGCCGAGCACGTCTTTGGCAAGGGCTATCGCATGATGACCGACGAGGAGCTTCAGGCGAACGGTCTGCACAAGGGCTTTATCGGACCGGTTAACCTGCCCGATGGCATTCGTCTGGTCTGCGACGAGAGCCTGCGCGAGTCCAAACAGTGGGCCTGCGGTGCCAACGAGGTCGATTATCACTTTACCGGTGCCTGCCCCGAGCGCGACTTTACCGTCGATGAGTGGGCCGATCTGGTCACCGTTGTCGCCGGCGACCCCTGCCCGCACTGCGGCAAGCCGCTCTCCGCTGCCCGCGGCATCGAGGTCTCTCAGGTCTTCCAGCTGGGCACCAAGTACTCCGAGGCCATGGGTGCCACCTTTATGGATGAGGACGGCAAGGAGAAGCCGCTCATCATGGGTTGCTACGGCGTGGGCGTGTCCCGCTCGCTTGCTGCCGTCGTGGAGCAGCACAACGACGAGCACGGTATCGTCTGGCCGGTCTCCGTTGCCCCGTACGAGGTCGCGGTGATTCCGCTTGATCCCAAGAAGGAAGAGTGCGCTACCGTCTGCGAGCAGATTGTTGATGGCCTGTGTGCCGAGGGCATCGAGGTCGTCGTCGACGATCGCGATGAGCGTCCGGGCTTTAAGTTTGCCGATAACGACCTCATGGGCTTCCCGTATCAGGTGGTTCTGGGCAAGCGCGGCCTTAAGAATGGCACCGTTGAGCTCAAGGACCGTGCTACGGGCGAGCGCGAGGACGTGGCGATCGACGAGGTCGTTGCCAAGGTTGCCGAGCTTGTTAAGGCAGCCCGCCGTTAATCGACGATTTCGCTTGTAGTTCGATATGTGGGACGGCCCCGCATTTCTCCAATCGGGGAGATGCGGGGCCGTCCTATTATCTTGTAGCATCCTCGATATCTAAAAGGAAAACCCCACAGCCCATGTGAGCTGCGGGGTTTTCCATTATGCCTCCGATGCGAAATAAATCGCTCAGATATTACTGATAATCGACGACGTCGATCCAGTTCTTCAGGAACTCATCGTTCACGTTGCGCTTACGAGCGAGCTCGGAAGCGGCGACGATGCTCGTCCACTGACGCACGACCTGCATGGGCATGTCGGCACGGTCGCAGTAGAGCTCCAGGTAGGCCTCGGCCTGGTCCTTGCTGTTGAGGGCAAAGAGCAGGTAGGTGGTGGCAACGTCGGCAGCAGGGGAGCCCTGGGTGGCGTGTGCCCAGTCGCACACATAGAGCTGGCCGTCGTCGCCGACGATGACGTTGGAGGGGTTGAAGTCGCCGTGGCAGACCTTGAACTCCTTGGTCATGCCGTCCAGACGCTCCTGAAGGTTGTAGCGCGTGGTGGCATTGAGCTGATCAAGGCTGTCGATCATGCGGGCGAACTTGTCGCGCTGACGGTTGAGCAGCGGGGAGGTGTAGCCGTGGATCTCGATCTGGAGGTCGACGAACATCTCGAGGTACTCACCAAAGCGCTGGGGCTCGGCAGTCATCTTCTCGGCAAGGGTGGTGCCCGGAACCTTCTCGGTCACGAGCGCCCAGCCGTTGGCGTTCTCGAGCTGGGAAACCTCGAGAGCCTTGGGGCTGCGGATGCCGCACTCATTGATGCGGGCAAGATTCAAAGCCTCGTTGAACACGTCGGAGACAGGCTTGGTCTCGTTAAAGACCTTGACGATCTTGTCGCCCAGGTCGTAAACGACCTTGTTGCCACGGCGGACGAGCTCGGTCTTGGAATCGGGTAGCAGCATGGTTGCATCCTTTCAACGATGCGATAGAAGCGACGGCGGGGGTGTGTGAAACACCCGTGCACCCCCGCCGCAAAAAACCGTGCTAAAAACTAGCAGACGGCGTAGTCCTGGGGCTCGCGGCCGTAGTAGGCGTCCAGGTAGAGCTCCTTGATCTCGCTCATGAGCGGGTAGCGCGGGTTAGCGCCGGTGCACTGGTCGTTGAATGCCTGCTCGGTCATCTCGTCGAGGGTGTCGAGGAAGTACTGCTCGTCAACACCGTAGTCGGCGATGGTCTTCTTGACACCGATGAAGTCCTTGAGCTCCTCGAGCTTCGTGATGAAGTTCTCGAAGACCTCCTTGTCGTCCTTGCCCTCGATGCCGCAGTACTTGGCCATCTCGGCGTAGTTGTGCAGCGCGTTAGGGTAAGGATACTGGGAGAAGGTACCCATCTTGACGGGAGCCTCGGCGGCGTTGTAGCGCATGACGCGGGTCAGGATGACGGCGTTAGCGATGCCGTGGGGCAGGTGATGGAAAGCGCCGAGCTTGTGAGCCATGGAGTGGTTGAGGCCCAGGAAGGCGTTGGCGAAGGCCATACCGGCCATGCAGGAGGCGTTGTGCATCTCCTCGCGGGCATGCGGGTCCTTGGCACCGTTCGTGAAGCTGGAGGGCAGGTTCTCGAAGACGAGCTTAGCAGCGCGCTCGGAGAGGCCCTTGGTGTAGTCGGAAGCCATGATGGAGACGTAGGACTCGATGGCGTGGGTCATGACGTCGATGCCGGAGGCAGCGGTCAGGCCGCGCGGGGCGGTCATGCAGTTGTCGGCGTCGACGATAGCCATGTTGGGGAGCAGCGCGTAGTCGGCGAGCGGCCACTTGATGCCGGTCTCCTTGTCGGTGATGATGGCGAACGGCGTGCACTCGGAGCCGGTACCCGAGGAGGTCGGGACGGCGACGAAGTAGGCCTTCTTGCCCATCTCGGGGAAGGTGAAGATACGCTTGCGGATGTCCATGAAGTCCATGGCCATGTCCTCAAACTTGCACTCGGGGTGCTCGTACATCATCCACATGATCTTGCCGGCGTCCATAGCGGAGCCACCGCCGACGGCGATGATGACGTCCGGCTCAAAGAGAGCCATCTGCTTGGCGCCGCGACGTGCGCACTGCAGCGACGGATCGGGCTCGACGTCGTAGAAGCAGTCGTGGGCGATGCCCATCTCGTCGAGCTTGGCCTCGATGGCGCGGGTGTTGCCATTCTTGAAGAGGAACTGGTCGGTAACGATGAAGGCGCGCTTCTTGCCCATGACGTTGCCCAGCTCGTCGAGGGCGACGGGCGTGGAACCCTTCTTGAAGTAGACCTTCTCGGGAGCGCGGAACCACAGCATGTTCTCACGGCGCTCGGCCACAGTCTTAACGTTGATCAAGTGCTTCACCCCAACGTTCTCGGAGACGGAGTTGCCGCCCCAGGAGCCGCAGCCCAGGGTCAGAGACGGCTTCATGCCAAAGTTGTACAGGTCACCGATGCCACCGTGCGAGGACGGGGTGTTGATGACGATGCGGCAGGCCTTCATGACGTGCTCGAACAGGCTGATCTTCTCGGCCTGGGCGGGGTGCACGTACAGAGAGGCGGTGTGGCCCGGGCCACCGGCGAGCACCAGGTGCTCGGCCTTGTCGACGGCCTCCTGGAAGTCCTTGGCGTGGTACATGGCCAGGACCGGGGAGAGCTTCTCGTGGGAGAACTCCTCCTTGGCGGGGTCGGTGGAGGTGACCTCGGCGATCAGGATCTTAGTCTTGGCGGGAACCTCGATGCCGGCGAGCTCGGCGATCTTGGCGGCAGCCATGCCGGGGATGCGGTGATCGAGGGCGCCGTTCTTGAACATGGCGGCACGCAGGGCCTCCATCTCGGCACCCTGCTTGACGAAGTAGCAGCCGCGCTTCTGGAACTCGGCCTTGACCTGGTCGTAGATGGTGTCGATGACGGTCACGGACTGCTCGGAAGCGCAGATCATGCCGTTGTCGAAGGTCTTGGAGTGGATGATGGAGTTGACTGCGAGCAGAACGTCGGCGGTGTCGTCGATGACGACCGGGGTGTTACCGGCGCCAACGCCCAGGGCGGGCTTGCCCGAGGAGTAGGCGGCCTTGACCATGCCCGGGCCACCGGTGGCGAGGATGATGTCGACGTCGCGCATGACCATGTTAGTCAGCTCGATGGAGGGGACATCGACCCAGCCGATGATGCCCTCGGGGGCGCCGGCCTTGACGGCGGCGTCAAGCACGAGCTTGGCGGCGGCGATGGTGCACTTGGCGGCAGCCGGGTGCGGGGAGATGATGATGGCGTTGCGGGTCTTCAGGCAGATCAGCGTCTTGAAGATCGCGGTGGAGGTGGGGTTGGTCGTCGGGATGACGGCGCCCACGATGCCGATGGGCTCGGCGATCTTGGTGATGCCGTAAGCCTCGTCGCGCTCCAGGACACCACAGGTCTTGGTGTTCTTGTAAGCGTTGTAGATGTACTCTGCGGCGTAGTGGTTCTTGATGACCTTGTCCTCAAGAACGCCGCGGCCGGTCTCCTCGATGGCCATCTTCGCCAACGGGATACGAGCCTTGTTGGCGGCCATGGCGGCCTCATAGAAGATCTTGTCGACCTGCTCCTGCGTGTACGTAGCAAAAAGCGCCTGGGCCTCTCGCATCTGAGCGAGCTTAGCCTCAAGCGCCTCTACGTTGTCCACAATTGCGGGAGTAGTGTTTTCCGGTGACTTTTTCACCATTTGTGTCTCCTTGCGATCGGAGATTTACCCTACGCCTTGCATGATAGCAAGAAATTATTCGGCGAACGGTAAGATTCCTCTAAAAGGCACACTAAAACGCTTCAATTGAATGAAGCGTTTTAACTAAAACTATCTGCCTGCTGCATCGCCCCGCTCATTGGGGACAGACTCTCATGAGTATTTCAATGGGAAAACGGGACATCTGTTTGATAATCGCTATTCGCGGGTCGCGGTTGAGTCGGACACACAGGCGGTGCAGCTACTCGATTACATCCATTTCAATCCCGTGTAAGGTGCGTCCGACTCGCTCGAGGCGTACCGTTAGTTACAAGGCATACCAGCTGCGCTATGATCCCTTTGACATCTGCAAACCCTCATATAAGTCTGTCCCCAATGAGTGCAAAAAGGCGCCCTCCGTAGGGGAGGGCGCCTTTGGTAAGTTCTATGTGAACGCGAGGTCTTTGACCCGGAGAGTCCGAGGTACTTGTTGGTAAGACCTTATTTACGAGCGCGCAACCTTGCCGGACTTGAGGCAGGTGGAGCAAACGTTCATCTTGCGACGGTGACCATCGACGACGACGTAGACGCGCTGGATGTTGGGGCGGAACTTACGGTTGGTGACGCGGTGAGAGTGGCTGATGGAGCGACCGGCAACGGGGTGCTTACCGCAAACTTCGCAAACTTTGGACATAACTGACCCTCCTTGGGCGACAAACGAACATGTCGCGTTAACAAACAAGCCTGAACTATAGCACAGAAGCAGCTCCCTGTGCGTAATCTACACAGAGATATTTCTCTTTTGGCGATAGTGCTCACGCCACGGCCCTGGACGTAGATCCGATTTGCGTGCAGCAGAGGGGATTATGCCAGCTCGTGCGTGCGTTTTCAAGCTCGTCCCACAAATATATATAGGTTTATGGAGCATTGGGCTCCGTTTACGGATTGCTCTGTATTTATGCTCGCAATTAAGCTCGAGGTTGGCTACACTATCCCTTGACCATTAAAGGGGTACGAGATACCCACATGGAATTACATTGCTGCCAAAGAGCAGCCCTTCCTGTGGGTGTCTGGTCCGCTTTGAGCGGTCGGGCATCTATTTTTTTGACTGTGTCAGCAGTCAAGACATGTGAGGAAGGAGATCGATGGGCACGACTTCCCCCAAGGCGGTCATCATGGACGAGACCGCCGTCAATCGAGCAATGACCCGCATCGCGCACGAGATTCTCGAGCGCAACGAGGGCTGTGAAGACCTCGCTCTGGTCGGCATCGTCACGCGCGGCGACCTTCTGGCAAAGAAGCTCGCCGAGGAGATCAAGGAGATCGAGGGCGTCGACGTTCCGCTCGGCAGCCTGGACATCAGCTTCTACCGCGATGACTATGCGACCAATTTCGCTCCCGCGATCCACGCTACCAACATTCCCTTCAGCGTCGACGGCAAGCGCGTCGTGCTGGTGGACGACATCCTGTATACGGGTCGTACCATCCGCGCCGCTCTCGACGCCGTCATGGACCTGGGCCGTCCGAGCCGCATTGAGCTGGCAGTCCTCGTTGACCGCGGCCACCGCGAGCTCCCCATCTCGCCGGACTTTGTCGGCAAGAACGTTCCCTCGTCGCATGAGGAGAACGTGCACCTATATATGAAGGAAGTTGACGGCCACACCGCCGTCGAGATTAACGACGTCGCGCCGGGTTCCCACGTGGGCTCCGCGCCGCTGGGAGGTGAGTAGTACCGTGGCGTTCAACCATAAGCACCTGATCGACATTACCGAGTACTCCGAAGAGGACATCAAGCTCATCCTCGAGACCGCCAAGGCGTTCTCCGAGGTCAACGAGCGTGCTATCAAGAAGGTCCCCACGCTCAAGGGTAAGACCATCGTCAACATGTTCAACGAGCCCTCGACGCGCACCCGTAGCTCCTTCGAGCTCGCCGAGAAGCGTCTTTCGGCCGACAGCCTCAACTTTGGCGGCTCCTCGACCTCCACGGTCAAGGGCGAGAGCCTCGTCGACACCGTCGAGACCCTCAACGCCTATAAGATCGACTGCATCGTCGTGCGCGATAAGCACGCCGGTGCTCCCTACATCGTCACGCAGAACTCGCCCGCGAGCGTCATCTGCGCCGGCGACGGCAAGCACAACCATCCCACGCAGGCCCTGCTCGACCTGTACACCATCTGGGAGCACAAGGGTGACTTCCACGGTCTGAAGGTCGCCGTCGTCGGCGATATCGCGCACTCCCGCGTCTGCGGCTCGCTGATTCCCGCCCTTAAGATCATGGGCTGCGAGACCTACGCCGTCGCCCCCGGCACGCTGCTGCCGCCGGCGCCCGAGGTCCTGGGCTGCGACCACGTGACGAGCGACCTCGATTCCGTCCTGCCCGAGCTGGACGTCGTTTACATGCTGCGCGTGCAGCAGGAGCGTCTCGAGGGTGCCCCGTTCCCGACCATTCGTGAGTACCACAAGCTCTTCGGTCTGACCAAGGACCGCGAGAAGCTCATGAAGCCCGACGCGATTATCTGCCACCCGGGCCCCATCAACCGCGGCGTCGAGTTCGATTCCTATATGGCCGACCACCCGCAACGCTCCGTCATCCTGGAGCAGGTCTACGCCGGTATCTGCGTGCGTATGGCTATCCTGTATCTGCTGCTTGGAGGTGCCGATAATGGCCTTGCTTCTTAAGAATGCCCACGTCGTCGACCCGTCCGTCGAGCTTGACGGTGTCGTTGACGTCCTGATTGACAGCGACAAGATCGCCGAGGTCGGCGAGAATCTCGCCGTCGAGGGAGCCGAGGTCCGCGACCTTTCCGGCAAGTACCTCGTCCCCGGCCTGGTGGACATGCACGTCCACCTGCGCGAGCCCGGCTACGAGGTCAAAGAGGACATTGAGAGCGGCACCCGCGCAGCTGCCAAGGGCGGCTTTACCGGCGTGTGCGCCATGCCCAACACCGACCCCGTTACCGACAACGGTACCGTCGTTGAGTTTGTCAAGTCCCGCGCTGCCGAGGTCGGCCACTGCCGCGTCTATCCGTCGGGCGCCATGACCCGCGGTCTTAAGGGCGAGGCCATGTCCGAGATGGGCGATATGGTCGCCCACGGCGCCGTCGCCTTCACCGACGACGGTCGCGGCGTGCAGGGCGCAGGCATGCTCCGTCGCTGCATGGACTACGGCAAGATGTTCGGCAAGGTCTTTATGAGCCACTGCCAGGACGAGGACCTGGTCGGCCACGGCCAGATCAATGAGGGCAAGGTCTCGACCCGCCTGGCTCTCGAGGGCTGGCCGGCTGCCGGCGAGGAGCTCCAGATCGCCCGCGACATCGAGATCGCCAAGCTGACCGGTGCCAAGCTGCACATCCAGCACATCTCCACCGCCCATGGCCTGGAGATCGTGCGTGCCGGTAAGGCCGCTGGCGTTCAGGTTACCTGCGAGGCCACCCCGCATCACATGTTCCTGACCGAGAACGACCTGGACGAGACCTACAACACCTCGCTCAAGGTCAATCCGCCGCTGCGTACCGAGGAGGATGCCGAGGCCATCCGTCAGGGCGTCATCGACGGCACCGTCGACGCTATCGTCACCGATCACGCTCCCCACACCCCGTGGGAGAAGGCCCGCGAGTTCGAGCTTGCGCCCTTTGGCATGATCGGCCTCGAGACCTCGCTGTCGCTCGTACTCACCGAGCTGGTCAACACGGGCAAGATGAGCATGGGCCGTATGGTCGAGCTCATGGCCATCAAGCCGCGTGAGATCCTGGGCCTCGACCAGGTTCAGGTCAAGGCGGGCTCCGTTGCCGACCTGACCGTGTTCGACCCCTCTGCCACCTGGACGGTCGGCGAGGACGGTTACGAGTCGCGCGCCGAGAACTCCGGTTTTGCCGGCCGCACGCTTACCGGTCGTGCTACCGATGTGTTTGTCGGCGGTAAGCAGACGCTCGCCGACGGCTGCATCTGCTAGCATAGCCTTATCGCTTTTGTGCGCGGCGCCCTTGCGGTGCCGCGCTTTCTATTCGTTTGGACCATGCAACCGCATGGGGGATTGGAGCGTTTATGCCCACACCTTCCACTGCACGCATGCATGACTTCGAGGTCGTCTCGAACCGGGAGATTGCCGACGGCGTCTTCTCGCTCGTCATCTCGGCCCCCAAGCTTGCAAGTGCGCTCAAGCCCGGTCAGTTTGTGAACATCGCCGTACCCGGTGATGCGTCCTCGCTGCTTCGCGTGCCCCTGAGCTACTACCACGCCGACGCCGAGGCCGGCACCGTCGAGCTGTGGTACGCCGTCGTGGGCGACGATACCCGTCGTTTGTCCCAGATGGGCCCTGGCTCCTCCTCTAACCTGCTGGGCCCCGGTGGCCGTGGCTGGATGGTACCCGAGGGCACCAGGAAGGCCCTGCTCGTCGCCGGTGGCATCGGCGTTCCGCCTGTGCTGTGTCTTGCCGGTATGCTTGCCGAGCAGAGTGTTGATGTGGACGTGTGCCTGGGCTTTGGCACCGCTTCCAAGGCCGTGGGCATCGACGAGTTCCGCGCGCTGGGCGCCACGGTTAACGTGTGCACCGACGATGGCACGCTGGGCACGCACGGTTTTTGCACCGACCCGGCAGCCGAGCTGCTCGGCGAGGGCGGCTACGACTACGTCGCCAGCTGCGGTCCCGCCGTCATGATGAAGAAAGTCGCCGCCGCTGCCGCCGAGGCCGGTGCGTACTGCGAGGTGTCGCTCGAGCGCATGATGAGCTGTGGCTTTGGCGCCTGCAACACCTGCAATGTCGAGACGGTCGACGGTATGAAGGGTGCTTGCATGTGCGGCCCCGTGTTCGATGCTTCCAAGGTGGTGGTCTTCTAGTGGGTACCGTGAACATGGCCGTCGATTTCGGCGGCGTCAAGATGCAGAACCCCATCAACACCGCAGCCGGTACCTTTGGCTACGGTTGGCAGTTCCAGAACTTCTTTGATGTTTCCCAGCTGGGCGCCATCACCACCAAGGGTTGCGCTGCCGAGCCCTGGCCCGGCAACCCCGCGCCCCGCATGGCCGAGGTCCCCGGCGGTATGATCAACTCCGTGGGCCTTCAGAACCCCGGCGTGGCCGCCTTTGCTCGCGAGTCCGGTCTGTGGCTCGAACAGCTGTCCAAGGACGGCTGCCAGGTCATCTGTCAGGTTGCCGGCCACTCCGTTGACGAGTTTGTCCGCGCACTCGAGATGTATGTCGAGCTGTGCCCCTGGGCTGCAGGCTACGAGATCAACGTGAGCTGCCCCAATATCGCCGCCGGTGGTGCCGCCATGGGCTCCACGCCCGAGGGCGCCTCTTCCGTTATGGCTGCCTGCCGCAAGGTGACCGATAAGCCGCTGTTCGTGAAGATGGCGCCGGTCAACGTCGCCGAGATCGCCAAGGCCCTCGAGGCTGCCGGCGCCGACGGCCTTTCGGTCATCAACTCCATTCAGGGCATGGCTATCGACGTCCATACCCGCAAGTCCCGCGTGGCCAAGCCCAAGGGCGGCCTTTCGGGCCCGCTGTGCCACCACATCGCCGTGCGCATGGTCTGGGAGGTTGCCCAGGCCGTCGATATCCCCATCAACGGTGTCGGCGGTGTCATGACCGGCGAGGATGCGGCTGAGTTTATCCTGGCCGGTGCCACCTGCGTGTCGGTCGGCATGGCCAACTTCGTCGATCCGTGCGCTTCGCTCAAGATCGCGCATGAGCTCGAGGCCTGGGCCGAGTCCCAGGGCGTAAAGGACATCAACGAGCTGGTAGGTGCTTTTGAATGCTAGAGACCGATGCCCGCGACCGCGTAATCGTCGCCCTCGACTGCGATCGTGAGCGTGCGCTCGAGCTCGCCCACGAGCTTTCGGGCCATGCCGCCTGGCTCAAGGTTGGCATGACGCTCTATTACGCTGAGGGCCCCGAGATCGTCAAGACCTTTAAGGACCTGGGCTTTAAGGTCTTCCTTGACCTTAAGTTCCATGACATTCCGCATCAGGTTCGCGGTGCCGCCCGCTCGGCCTCGCTTGCCGGTGCCGACCTGCTTTCGGTCCACGGCTTGGGTTCGGGCGCCATGCTCGCTGCCTGCCGCGAGGGTGCCGAGGAGGCGCGCGAGGACCGCGCCAAGCTCGTCGCCATCACCGTGCTCACGAGCATGAATCAGGATGCCTTGAGCGAGATCGGCGTCGAGTCGCCCGTGGCCGAGGAGGCCGCCCGCCTGGCAAAGCTCGCTCAGGCCAACGGCATCGATGGCATTGTGTGCTCGCCGATGGAGGCTCACGACATGCGTGAGCTGCTGGGTCCTGATGCCCTGATCGTGACTCCGGGTGTGCGTCCGGTGGGTGCCGCCTTAGGCGACCAGTCTCGCGTGGCGACGCCTTCCCAGGCTATCGAGCGAGGCGCAAGCCACATTGTGGTGGGCCGTCCCATCACTGGTGCCGACGATCCGGTTGCCGCCTTTGACGCCATCGTCGCCGAGCTGGTCGAAAACGTCGCGTAAAAGATTCCCCTAAGTCACCACTTTTGGGTCTCATTAGCACAAAATAGCCCCTGTGCCTGCGTAAACTTTCCCATCCTTTGTGTGGAATCGCAGGTCAGGGGCTTAACTTTGGGCGCAGTATATTGCACTTTTTGCGGGTATCGTCTAACCTATGGAGCCGCGATTGGGCATTTTGTACGTTCTACGTGCTAAAATGCCAATTATTGAATCAGATATAACCCAACTATTTGGAGGTACGAATGGCACTCCCTCAGCTTACCGATGAGCAGCGCAAGCAGGCTCTTGAGAAGGCTGCTGCCGCACGTCACGCCCGCGCTGAGCTTCGCGAGCAGATCAAGAAGGGCGAGAAGTCCCTCGAGTCCGTGCTCAACTCCGATGACCCCATCGCTTCCCGCATGAAGGTTTCCACCCTCATCGAGTCTCTCCCTGGTTATGGCAAGGCCAAGGCCGCCAAGATCATGGAGGAGCTCGGTATCTCCGCTACCCGTCGCGTCCAGGGCCTCGGCGTCCGTCAGCGCGAGCAGCTCCTCGAGCAGCTGACCAAATAAGTGAGCGCTCAGGATTCCAAGCTCTTTGTGATTTCTGGACCGTCAGGCGCAGGCAAGGGTACGCTCGTCACTCGTGTGCGCGAGCGCCGCTCGAACCTGGGCCTGACGGTTTCGGCTACCACGCGAGCACCACGCAAAGGTGAGGTCGACGGCGTCAACTACTTTTTTCTGACGCGCGAGGAGTTCGACCGCCGCGTGGCAAACGGTGAGTTTGTTGAGTGGGCCGAGGTCCACGGTAACTGCTACGGCACGTTGGTGAGCGAGGTCCAGTCCAAGCTCGCCTCTGGTTCGTCTCTCATCTTGGAGATCGATGTCCAGGGTGCCCTGCAGGTGAAGGAGCGTTTCCCCGAGGCCGTGCTGATCTTTATCAAGCCACCTTCGCTCGAGGTGCTTCGCGAGCGTCTAGTCGGTCGCGGTACCGAGACGCCCGAGACGATTGAGCTGCGTATGGCAAACGCCGCCGATGAGCTTGCCCTTGCCGACCGCTACGACGACGTCGTGGTGAATGACGATCTCGACCGCGCGACCGATGAGCTCGTTCGCGTTCTCGATATGCATGAAAGGATCTGAGGTCCGTGTCCGTTGTAAAGCCTTGCATTGACGATCTTCTGGAGAAGACCGATCACAACCGCTTCCTGCTCGCTTCGCTTGCCTCCAAGCGCGCCTGCGACATCAATAGCATGTTGCGTGGCCAGCACAACCGCGTGCTTGCCGTCCAGGATGTCGATGACATCACCATCGGGCTTTCCGGTGCCGATACCATTTCGATGGCTATGGATGAGATTGTCGACGGCGACATCTCTTACGACGAGGCCCGTTATGAGAAGGCGCTCGGCCACAAGGTTGCTGAAGCCTAAATGGCGGCTCGCGTCTGCCTGGTCCACTATCACGAGGTTGGACTGAAGGGTAAGAACCGCGCACATTTTGAGCATATCCTCATGGATAACATCAAGGCGGCCTTGGCCGCCTTTTCCGTGAATGCCGTGTCTCGAATTTCCGGTTATATCCTCGTGACCTTTAACGAGCATCAGGCCGACGAGGCGGCGCGTGTCATTCGCACCGTTCCCGGCGTTGCTCGTGTGTCTTTGGCGTATCACACCAACCGCGACCCGCAGGAGTACTGCGCCGCCGCCGTGAAGGCGCTGCACGAGTTTGGTTCCTTCGATTCGTTTAAGGTGCACGCCAAGCGCTCCAATACTGACTATGGGCTCACCTCGATTGACATCAATCGTCAGGTGGGCGAGGTGTTGTGCGAGGCGTTTCCTGATAAAAAGGTTCAGATGCACGATCCTGACGCTATGGTGCACGTACTGGTGGTCCAGGGTAGCGTCTACGTGTATGCGCGCTCCGAGCGCGGTGTGGGCGGTCTGCCGGTGGGTTCTGCCGGCAAGGTCGTGACGCTGCTGTCGTCGGGTATCGATTCTCCGGTGGCGACCTGGATGCTCGCGCGTCGCGGCGCGGTGTGCGTGCCGGTACATTTCTCCGGTCGTCCGCAGACGCCCGATACGAGCGAGTATTTGGTGCAGGACATCATCCGTGCGCTTGAGCCGGGTGTCCAGATCGGCCGCCTGTACGTGGTGCCTTTTGGTGACTGCCAGCGTGAGATTTCGGTCACCTGTCCCAGCAACCTGCGCGTGATCATGTATCGCCGTATTATGTATTCGGTTGCCGAGCGCATTGCGCACATCGAGGGCGCCAAGGCCATCGTGACGGGCGAATCGCTTGGGCAGGTTGCCTCCCAAACGCTTGAGAATATCATGGCCGTCAACGAGGCCGTGAAGATCCCCGTGTTCCGTCCTCTCATCGGTTCGGACAAGCAGGAGATCATTGCGCGTGCCGAGGAGATCGGTACGTTCGATATCTCGACTGAGGCCGCTCCCGACTGCTGCACGCTGTTTATGCCGCGCCGTCCCGAGACGCACGCCAAACTCGATGCCGTGCATGAGGCCTGGGAGTTGTTCGATCACGAGGAGATGATCGAGCGCCTGCTCAAGCAGACCGAGTATATCGACTTCGAGAGCAATACGTATAAGGCCCCTAAGACCTTAAAACGCAAACATTCGGAGCTTGCTCCGCGTGAGATTTACCAAGATCACGAGTAATTTTGTGCATAGACCGACGATGCGCCTGCATCGTCGGTCTTTTGCTATCTGGGCATTTTGCGGCTAAGTGTTCATTTGCTGACGTGTGCCTGAATAAATGGACAGATTTGTGCAAGGTTTTGGTCGGTTTTTGGTTTGACCGCTAAAACCGGTTTTGGAGCGTGGCTGTTGCAGGGCTCCTTTCCTGACACGATGGTGTTGGGAGGTTTTGCTATGGCGCAGCGCGAACAACACGAACGGGTCAAACGGATGGACCGCTTGGCGGACAAGCTGCTCGGTCATAAGGCAGTGGTGATGGCGATACTGGTCGTCATTGCGATGGCGAGCGGCTTGGCGATGGCGAACCTTGGCGGCGGTGCCGGTGGTGTGTCGTTTGAGCGCACTGACGGTACGGGCTCGTTGGTGGAGCCGGGATCCGGTGATGCCTCGAGCGGAAAGACATCCGAAGGTTCTTCGACTAAGGCTTCTGCCGCGGCAGAGGTCTATGTCGATGTCGATGGCGCCGTTGTGTCGCCCGGTGTATATCGCCTCAAGGATGGCGCGCGGGTGGCTCAGGCGATTGATGCCGCCGGCGGGCTGGCGCCCGAGGCAGACGTTACGGGGCTCAATCGGGCATCTAAGGTCGTCGATGGACAGAAGATTCACGTTCCAACGGTAGGGGAGCAGCAGGCGTCCATTGCGGAAGCCGGTGTTGTTGGTGGGGCTTCCGCATCATCGGGTGTGAGTGGCGCAACAGGCCTAGTAAATATCAATACGGCAAGCGCGGCAGAGCTACAGACGCTCTCGGGCATCGGTCCCTCCATGGCCCAGTCGATTATCGATGAGCGGACAAAGAACGGTGCTTTTGCTTCGGTTGACGATCTGATGCGTGTGTCGGGAATCGGCGAGAAGAAGCTTGCCAAAATCAAAGATTGCATCTGCGTATGAGTGCGACCGAGCGCGAGCATGTGATGCCTCCGCGGCCCCTGATGCCGTGGACGATGGCCCTGTGTGCCGGCATGTGCATGAGCTGCGCCTTGGTGCTCAACGTGACCGCTGATGCGCTGCTGAGGGAGCAGGCGCCGGCGGTCGGGCCGCTATGGGCCATTCCCGTCGCGGCGGCGGTATTCGTTGTGCTGGCTCAATCTTGTGCGCGGCTTGCCCCTTGGAAGCGGTGGCTGTATGCCGCGTCCGTCGGTCTCGTGGCGGGAGCGGTCGTCTCGGCGTGGTGGGCTGTGGGCGCGCTAAGCGCCTCGAAGGCGCTCGACGCTCGAGCGGCAAGCAGCCTCGAGTTTGTCGTGCAGGGTGATCCATCCATAAACGACGACGTGTATTCCTATACCTGCGAGGCACGCGCGGACGGCAAGAACTTGGCAACGGTTCGCCTATCGTGTGACCGCGAGCTCAGGGTCGGGGCGCACATGCGTGTTATCGGTCGCGTTTCACGTTTTGAGAACGATGCGTATGGACGATCGCGCGTGCTCCGAGGCGAGGTGCGCAAGGTTAAAGTCGTTCGGATTGTGTCGGCCGATGAGGGCTCTCCGGGACCGCTGCTTCGGCTGCGAAATGGGCTGCTTGCGTCCATCGCGCCTGCGACCGACCCGGCGCGTGAACTCATAGCCGGTGTCGTCTGCGGTCGTTCGGCCGAACTGCGTGCCCAGCCGGCGGGCGACTGGTTTTCGGTGACGGGAACGGCGCATCTTATAGCCGTCTCCGGCAGCCATTTGGCTATCGTGGGATTTGTAATCGAGGGTGTATTGCAAAAGACTCGCTGCTCACGTGGTGTTCAGCGGGCGATAATGGCGATGGCGCTTGTGGGCTACACTGCCTTTACGGGCGCGTCTCCCTCGGCCGTGCGCGCGTGCTGCATGGTGTTCGCGACGCTTGTCGTAAACGGCGCGGGGCGTCGCCGGCACGGCGCATCGGCACTCTTCGTAACCATGTCCATCTTTGTGCTACTGCGGCCGACGGTGCTGTTCGAGATGGGCTTTCAGCTCTCGTGTGCCAGCGTCTTAGCCATTCTGTGCTTTTGCCCCTATGCGACCTACGCTTTGGGTGAGCTGGGTGTGCCATCGGGCGTTGCCAACATACTTTCCGTCACGCTGTGCTCGCAACTGGCAACACTTCCCATTACCATTCCTGCCTTCGGTACGTTCTCGCTCATTGCTCCGCTGGCAAATGCAGTCATCGGTCCGGTGGTGAGCGTACTGCTTGCTGTGTCGATCGTGCTGGTTCCCTTTTCGCTCGTGGAACCGTTGCGGATTTGGGCGCTCGTTGTGCCCATGGTTGCCGCCCGTTGCGCACTGTTCTTCGAGCAGCTGTTTGCCGCCGTGCCTGGTGCATCTGTGAGTGTGCCGCCCGATAGCATGTGGATTTACCTAGTGCCGTGTTTGCTGGCGGTTCTGTTGGTCTGGTGGCCGCGTCCCCGTGCACGTCCTATGGCGGTGGGGCTTTCATGTCTGGTGCTCTTGGCTGCGATTCCGTACGTCTACTGGGATCGATTCGCTCCGCCTTCGGTGACGGTGCTCGATGTGGGCCAGGCGGATGCGATTCTTATCCGCCAGGGCGACGCATTAGCACTCGTCGACTGCGGGCTCGATGAGCGCGTGGTAGCGGCGTTGGTTCGCAATAACGTGCACCATATCGATGCCGTCTTTGTGACGCATTGGGATGAGGATCACTGGGGTGGTCTACCTGCCGTGCTCGAACAGTTTTCGGTCGGAACGATTGCCGTGGCGGCGGATGCGTTGGAGGATGCTCCTGCCGAGGTATTGAATCGACCTGGCGTTGAGTATCGGCAGGTGCGCCGTGGGGATACGGTCGACATCGGCTCATTTTGTGCCCGCGTGATGTGGCCGTTCGAGTCCGTAGATGGCGAGGGAAATGAGGACTCGCTTGTCCTGCTACTCTCTTATGTTCAGGAAGGCAAGAGCCTGCGTATGCTCCTCACTGGTGATGCCGAGCTCGACCAAGAACGGGAATTCGTGCAGGAGGTGGGGGATATCGATGTCCTTAAACTTGGGCATCACGGCTCCAAGGTTTCAGTCGATGGTGAGTTGCTGGATGTCCTGAGACCCGAGCTTTCCCTCGCGAGCGCCGGCAAGGGGAATCGATACGGTCATCCGTCGGATGCCTGCATCGATGCCGTTCAGGAAGCGGGCGGTGCGTTCGCATGCACCATCGAACACGGTGATATCACCATCAGCCCGACCGCAAAGGGCTTTGCGATGCGATGCCAGCGACCGTGACGACGTCGATGGCGTGTGGTGGGCCCCTGGGCTAGAATGGCACGGAACGAATACGAAGGCCTGCGGGAGGGGAGCGTAATGTCCGAAACCGGTCTGCTGCCGGCATATCTGATCGTCGGTACCGACGGCGTCAAGCGCGATCACGCCGTCTCGCGTATGAAGGCGCGTCTGGAAAAGTCGGGAATGGTCGAGTTCAACCTCGACGAGCGCGACATGACCAAGGACCCCGATATCGAGTCCATTATCGGATCGCTTAACACCTTTCCGATGGGCAGCGAGTTTCGCTTGGTAATCCTTGATGGCTGCTCAAAGCTCGCTAAGGCGGTCTCGGAGCCGCTTGTCGACTATCTGGCGAGTCCCAGCCCCACGACGGTCTGCCTCATCATCGCCGACTCGCTTGCCAAGAACACGCGCCTGTATAAGGCGATCGCCAAAATCGACAAGAAGGCCGTGATCGATTGCTCCGGCACCAAGCGCTGGGAGTTACCGCGCCGCGTGCAACAGATGGCGACGCAGCACGGCAAGTCGATCTCGACGGCGGCCGCCGAGGAGCTCGTCTCGCGTTCGGGTGAAAACACTCGCATGCTCGATAACGACTTGGCTAAGCTTGCCCAGATGGTCGAGGCGCCCCAGATTGAGCTTGCCGACGTTGAGCGCTGGATTGTACGTACGGCCGAGGTTCAACCCTGGGACTTTCTCAATGCGGTCTCGGCCCGTGACATGCGCCGTTCGCTCGAGCTCTTCAATCTAATGCCCGCCAAGAGCTACGTGTGGACGTACACATTGCTGTGCGGCCGCATTCGCGAGCTTATCGTTGCCAAGGCGCTCGATGCGCGCGGACAGGGTCGTGAGCTGGCCGCAACGCTCAAACTCCAGTCCTGGCAGGTCAAGAATCACCTGACCTGGGCACGTCGCTTTTCGATGGCAGAGCTCGTCGCAGCGCTCGAGGGTGCCGTTGATGTGGAGCTCGCGCTCAAGGGTTCGGCCGATTCTCAGACCGCGCTTTTGCTCTGGATTACGAACATCTTGAGAAAATCGTGATGATACCTGCCTATTTGACAAATTCGTTCTATCCCTTTGAGGGGGAGCGTGCTATAGTAGGCGCTTGCATGACCTCACCGTGTCTCAGAGGTGTCATACATTTTTTGCAAGGAACTCGAAAGGAACTCCAGAAGTGGCAAACATCAAGTCTCAGAAGAAGCGTATCCGCACCAATGAGGCAGCTCGCATGCGTAACAAGGCTGTCAAGTCCGAGCTCAAGACGCTGACCAAGCACGTCCAGTCCGCCGTCGCCGAGGGCGACGCCGAGAAGGCCCAGGCTGCCCTCAAGACCGTCACCAAGCGTCTCGACATGGCTGCCGCCAAGCATGTTATCCACAAGAACCAGGCTTCCAACCGCAAGTCCGGTCTTGCCAAGCTCGTGAACAGCATCAACGCTTAAGTTGTAAATTTCACACCACACAGATTACGCGCATAAATGGAGCCTGTTTTATGGAACAGGCTCCATTTTTTGTACCGCTCGGGTAAGATAGTCCGCATGAATACTTCAATTGACATTTCCCACATCCGCAACTTCTCAATCGTTGCGCACATCGACCATGGCAAGTCCACGATCAGCGATCGCATCCTCGAGCTCACCCATACCGTCGACGAACGCGACATGGAGTCGCAGCTGCTCGACACCATGGATATCGAGCGCGAGCGCGGCATCACGATCAAGTCCAATGCCGTTCGCGTGTCCTATGACGCCGACGATGGCGAGACGTATCAGTTCAATCTGATCGATACGCCGGGCCACGTGGACTTTACCTATGAGGTCTCGCGCTCGCTGGCAGCCTGTGAGGGCGCGGTGCTCGTTGTCGACGCCACACAGGGCGTCGAGGCACAGACCGTCTCCAACGCGACGCTTGCCATGAACGCCAATCTGGACATTGTGCCGGCCATCAACAAGATCGACCTGCCCTCGGCTCATCCCGACGAGGTTAAGACCGAGATCGAGGATGACCTGGCGATCCCTGCCGACGATGCCGTATGCGTATCGGGCAAGACCGGCGAGGGCATTCACGATCTGCTGGAGTCTATTGTCTTTTTGATCTCGCCGCCCAAGGGCGATGCAAACGCGCCGCTCAAAGCGCTCATCCTGGACTCGTATTTCGATGAGTACCGCGGCGTCGTTGCCACGGTCCGTGTCTTTGACGGCTCCATCAAGAAGGGCGATACCCTGCGCATGATGCAGGCAAAGGGCGACTTTTTGGTCGATGGCGTGGGAGTCAAGCGTCCCGCCGAGACCCCGGTCGATGCGCTGACGGTCGGCGAGGTGGGCTACGTGGTCACGGGTCTGAAGGACCCCGAGGCCGTTCGCGTGGGCGATACCCTTACGTGGGCGTCGAACCCCTGCCCCGAGCCGCTTCCCGGTTACCGCGAGGCCAAGCCCATGGTCTATACGGGCCTGTTCCCGATCGATAACAAGGACTACGAGAACCTGCGTGACGCACTCGATAAGCTCCACGTTAACGACCCCTCGTTGGTGTGGGAGCCCGAGACGTCCGTGGCGCTCGGCTTTGGCTTCCGCGTGGGCTTCCTGGGTCTGCTGCACATGGAAGTCGTCAAGGAACGCCTGGAGCGCGAGTTCAACCTGGACCTCATTGCCACGAGTCCCTCGGTCGACTATCACGTCTACAAGACCGACGGCGAAATGATCGATGTCCGCAGCCCGCAGGACCTTCCCGAGGCCACGCGCATCGAGCGTATCGAGGAACCCTACCTCAAGGCAAAGATCATCTGCCCACCTGAGTACACGGGCGCCGTCATGCAGCTCGCCATCGAGCACCGCGGCGTTACGACCGACATGATCCACCTGACGAGCAAATCGGTCGAGATGCGCTTCGATATGCCGCTTGCCGAGCTCATCTTGGACTTCTTTGACCAGCTCAAGAGCCGCACTAAGGGCTATGCCTCGCTCGACTACGAGTTCAACGAGTATCGTCCTTCCGAGCTCGTGAAGCTCGATATCTTGCTTTCTGGCGACGAGGTGGATGCGCTGTCGTTTATCGTGCACAAGGACAAGGCCTATGGCCTGGCCCGCGGTCTGTGCGACAAGCTCAAGGAGATTATTCCGCGCCAGCTGTTCGAGGTGCCCATCCAGGGTGCTATCGGCAACAAGATCATTGCCCGCTCCACCGTCAAGGCACGTCGCAAGGACGTGCTTGCCAAGTGCTACGGCGGCGATATCTCGCGCAAGCGCAAACTGCTCGAGAAGCAGAAAGAGGGCAAGAAGCGCATGAAGGCCATCGGCTCGGTCGAGGTCCCGCAGGAGGCGTTTATGGCTATCCTCAAGGTGGACGAGTAGATCTATGGCGCTTTCCGAATATAGTCGGCGGCTGCTGGGCGCCTATGCCGAGCAGCCGTTCCTTATGGCTCCCATGGCGGGCGTGACCGACCCTGCCTACCGCGTCATGTGCCGCCGCCGCGGTGCCAACCTTGCCTACAGCGAGATGGTGAGCGTGGCGGGCCTTGCCTATGCCAGCAACAAGACCTGGCGACTGGTGCTTCCTGCCGACGAGGAACAGCAGATTTGCGTGCAGCTCTTTGGCTCCAAGCCCGATCAGTTTGCGAGTGCCGTCGCCGCTGTCGAGGAGCGTGTGGGTGATCGCCTGTCGCTCATCGATATCAATATGGCATGCCCCGCCCGCAAGGTCGTCACCAAGGGCGAGGGCTCGGCGCTTATGCGCACTCCCGATCTGGCCGAGCAGATCGTCGAGGCGGCGGTGGGCGCGGCGCATGTGCCCGTGACCGTAAAAATCCGTAAGGGCTTTTACGCCGAAGACCGCAACGCCGCGACGTTTGCCCAGATGCTTGAGGGAGCAGGGGCCGCCGCGGTGGCGGTACATGGTCGCTGCGCCACGCAGCTCTATACGGGCCAGGCCGATTGGTCGGTCGTCGATGAGGTGGCCGACGCCGTCGAGATTCCCGTTATCGGTTCGGGCGATGTGTTCTCGGCAGAGGACGCTGCTGAGCATCTGCAAAGCTCGGGTGCCAGCGCGGTGTTTATCGCGCGCGGCATCTACGGCAATCCATGGGTGTTCGGCGATGCCCGAGCCCTTGCACTCGATGGCACGCCGGTTCCTTCTCGCTCCTCGGTTGAGCGCCTGGATGCCCTGCGCGAGCACCTGACGCTCACGCACGAGCTGTTGCCGCTCATGTCGCGTGCCCGCACGTACGCAAGCTGGTATCTAAAGGGCATGCCCCATGCTGCCGCCTGGCGCGCTCAGGTGGTGCGTTGCTCCACATACGAGGAGTTCATGGCACTGGTCGATGATATCGAGCACGATGTGGTGGCCTGTGAGGCCGCACTTGCCGCCGGCGAGTCGGTGCCCGCTCATCCGTTGGAGGCCTAACGGTGGTCGTTACCGCGCTGTACGTGCATGTGCCGTTTTGCGCCCAAAAATGCCGGTACTGTGACTTTGACTCACGCAGTTTTGCTCCGTGCAACATGAGCGTTGCGCTCGATACCTATTTTGAGCAGTTGTATGCGCGCCTCGATGCTTTTGGCGACGCAGGCGCGCTTGCACAGATCCGCACCGTCTATGTTGGCGGCGGCACGCCGTCGCTGGCGGGGGAGCGTTTGGTAGAATTTGCCCGGCGTATCTCTGCGTGGTGCAAGCCTGTTGAGTTTACCTGCGAGGCCAATCCCGAATCGCTGACCGCAGAGCTTGCCACTGCGCTTGCCGGGGTGGGTGTCACGCGCGTCTCTCTGGGCGTGCAAACGCTCGATAACGCCGAACTTACCGCCATCGGCCGCATTCACGATGCCGATCGGGCGCTCGCTGCCATCACGACGGTCAAGGACGCTGGGCTTGTCGTGTCGTGCGACCTGATGTGCGGCCTTCCCGGGCAGACCGACCTAAGCTGGCAGCGCACACTCGATGGCGTGTTGGCGGCGGCGCCGCATCATGTGTCGGTGTACCCGCTCACGCTCGAGGAGGGCACGCCGCTCTATCGCATGGCGTGTCGCGACGAGTCGCTCGAGCCCGACGAGGATTTTCAGGCTGCATGCATGGATGCGGCGCGTGAGCGCCTGAGTGCGGCCGGCTATCACCCGTATGAGGTGGCAAGCTACGCGCTCGACGGCCATGAGTGCGCCCACAACATTGCCTATTGGACCGGACAGGGCTATCTGGGTTTGGGCCGCTCTGCCGCCGGTATGCTCGACGCCGAGGATTTCGATCGCTTGGCCGGGCTGTTTCCCGACGTGCTTGCTCGCGGCGATGCGTATCGCGTGCGCTTGGTGCAACGCGACGATGCCGCGACGACGTTTGATGCCGAGTATCTGTCGCAGCGCGAGGCGGCGGCCGAGGATTTGATGCTTGCCTGTCGCATGACGCGTGGCATTGGGCCCGATCTGTTGGTTCGCTCGGCAAGCGTGATCGCTGCAGATGAGTTGGCGGCGGCCTGCGACCGTGCGGTCGAGTTGGGCCTTGCCACCTGGGTGCCCGATCATATTGAAGGACATGCGGGGCGCGTCACCTCGAAAGACGTTATCGCAGGTCGCGTCCGTGCTCGTTTAGCGCCCACTCACTTGGGCTGGCTCGATGGAAATGTGCTGTTCGAGCTGTTTTGGGGTCTAGCCTAGGCCGCTCGGGTAGAATTACCGCAATATATACGCTGCTGTGAGCAGGAGGTTGCCGCGCATGGCGACGATGAACGAAAAAGATTACTACGAGATTTTGGGTGTCTCCAAGGACGCCACCTCGCGTGATATACAGAAAGCCTTCCAGCAAAAGGCCCGCAAGCTCCATCCGGACGTCAACAAAGAACCGGATGCCGAGGAAAAGTTCAAAGAGGTTTCCGAGGCCTATGCTGTGCTTTCGGACGAGCAGAAGCGTGCGCGCTACGACGCCATGCGCTCGGGCAATCCCTTTGCCGGCGCTTCCACGGCTTCGCCCTATGGCGGCGGTTACGCCGGCAGCGCGGGCTACGGCAATCCCTTTGAGGGCGGCTTTCCCTTTGGTGGCGCCTGGGGTCAGCCGCGTCGCGGGCAGGCTGCCTATAATCCCGAGAACGGCGCCAACGTGGTCGTCGATATTAAGCTCGACGCCAAGGAGGCCAAGGGCGGTGCCCGCAAGACCGTCCGCTATACGCGCTTCGATACCTGTGGTCACTGCGGCGGTTCGGGCTCTGTTTCGTCCGAGCATGCACATACCTGTCCGAGCTGCGGCGGTCGCGGCCACATCGATGTCGACCTGTCCTTTCTGTTTGGTGCCGGCACGTTCCAGTCTGTCTGCCCTGAGTGCGGTGGCTCCGGTAAGGTCGTCGCCGACCCCTGTCCCGATTGCGGCGGCAGCGGGCGAACCCGTGTGACCTCCGAGCAGACGATTGAGTTTCCCGCCGGCACGCACGATGGCGACGAGGTCCGTATTGGCGGCATGGGTCACGCCGGCACCAACGGCGCCTCTGGCGGTGATCTGGTCGGTCGGGCCCATGTTGAGGCCGAGCGCCTGGAAGGCAAGGCCCGTACCGGTTTTTACCTGATGGGCATCGTGGCGCCGTTTTTGGTGCTATCGGCCATCTCGGGCGTGTTCTCGGCCTTTGCCGTGATGTGCTTTATTCCGTTTGCCATGGGCCTGTTCATGGTGCTCTCGGACGGCGTGCTGCACCGCAGCCTGCTGTGGTGGAAGCGCGGCGCGATGCAGTTTGCCAACGGTTTTGCCAACGGATTTATGTTTGCGCTCGTGTCGGTTTGGTTTGCGAGCTGCTCGCAACGTGCCATGCTTTCGCCCTACGCAATGCAATAACATCAAACCCTCTGTTTGCGGCCGGCCCAGCTTGGGTATAGGACGCACTGTGACAATAATGAAAGTCGGAAGGATTCGGTCGTGTCGGAAAATAGGGATTACTACGAGGTGCTTGGCGTCGACAAGGATGCCGACGCGCGGACGATTAAGCGCGCGTTTCTAAAGAAGGCCCGTACCGTACACCCGGACGTTTCGGACGACCCCGAGGCCGAGGCTAAGTTCAAAGAGCTCAACGAGGCATATTCCGTTCTTTCCGATGAGCAGAAGCGTGCTAACTACGACCGTTACGGCACTGCCGACGGCCCCGGTGGCTCCGGCTACGTCGATATCAACGATATCTTTGGTGGCATGGGCATGGACGACTTGTTCTCGTCGTTCTTTGGCGGCGGTGCCGGCGGTGGCGCCCGCAGCCGTCGTGAGCGTCGTCGCGGACGTGATATGGCCATCTCGCTTTCGGTGACGCTCGAGGAGGCGGCGCTCGGCTGCAAAAAGACAATCAGCTATGACCGCCTTGCTCCTTGCGAGGACTGCAATGGCACCGGTAGGGCAGAGGGCGCACTGGAAAAGCAGTGCGGCCGCTGCCACGGTACGGGCTACGTCACGACGGTTCAGCGATCGTTTTTGGGCCAGGTTCAGTCTTCCTCGCCTTGCCCCGACTGCCATGGCGAGGGCACGGTTATCGATCATCCCTGCGAGACCTGCGACGGTCAAGGCCGCACGCCTTCGCACGAAAAGATCGACATCGATATTCCCGCCGGCGTTTCGACCGGTCGCCAGCTTCGTGTGAGCGGCTTTGGCGAGGCCGGCCTTCGCGGCGAGCCTTCGGGCGACCTGATTGTCAACGTGCGCGTCGCCGACCATGAGCGCTTTAAGCGCAACGGTGATGACCTGTACCTGGTGAGCGATATCTCGATTGCGCAGGCTGCGCTCGGCTGCGAGATTGAGGTCGAGGGCATTATGCCCGACGAGGTCGTTAAGGTGACGGTTCCCGCCGGCGCCCAGTACGGCGACACCGTGAGCGTCAATAATTACGGCATGCCGCGCATTGGCGGTGGCGGTTCGCGTGGCCGCCTGATCGTGCAACTGCGCATGGTCGTTCCCACCAATCTTTCCAATAAGCAGCGCGAGCTGCTCCGTGCTTTTGCCGATGAGATGGGCGATGACGTCGCTTCTGGTAAGAAGTCGGTGACCGACCGTATCAAGAGTGCCCTCGACGATATCCTCGATTAAGGAGCCCGCGTGCTCGCACCCCATATTTCCGTCGTCAACCTCGGCTGCCGTGTCAACCGGGTTGAGTCTGACCGTATCACTGCCGATCTTATGCGCTTGGGCTTTGCTATTGTGGAGCCCCAGGATGCCGATCTGATCGTCATTAACACTTGTGCCGTTACGGGCGAGGCCGAGGCTAAGACCCGTAAGGCCGTCCGTCATGCGCTGGCCCATCCAAACGAGCCCTATGTGGTCGTGACCGGATGCGTGGTCAATTTGCATCCCGAGGAGCTGTCGGAGCTTTCGGATCGCGTGATTGCCGAGCCGTCCAAGATAGATGTCGCCGAACGTGTTTGCGAGGTGCTGGGTGTTGAGTCCGATAGCGTTCCCGCCTGCAGCGATGGCGAGGTGGTCGATGCGCTCGGTCGCTCTCGCCTGGGCGTGAAGATTCAGGATGGCTGCAACCATCGCTGCACCTATTGCATTGTGTGGAAGGCGCGCGGCCCCGAGCGCTCCGTGCCCGTCGAGTCCGTGCTCGAGCAAGTTCGCGAGGCCCAGGAGGCCGGCGTGCCCGAGGTGGTGCTGACCGGTGTGAACCTGGGTGCCTACGATGGCAAGAGCGCGACCGACGAGCACGTCGAAATCGATGAGCTGCTCGAGGCCATCATGGAGCGCACGTCTATTCCGCATGTGCGCATTTCCTCGGTCGAGCCCATGGATATCTCCGAGCGCCTGCTTAAGGTTATGGCGCGCTACCCGCAGCGTATCGCCCCGTTTTTGCACCTGCCCGTGCAGTCCGGCTGCACGGCGACCCTGCATCGCATGGGCCGTCCCTATAGCGCCGAGGCCTTTGAGGACACGGTGCGTATAATTCGCGCCAACTTGCCCCAGGCGTCCCTTTCGTGCGATGTCATCGTCGGTTTTCCTGGTGAGACGGACGAGGAGTTCGAGGAGTCGCTGGCGCTGTGCCGCCGTGTGGGTTTCTCGCGTATGCACGTGTTCCGCTACAGCAAGCGTCCCGGTACCCTTGCTGCCGACATGCCCGACCAGGTGCCACCCGAGGTTATGGCCGAGCGCAGCCGCCGTATGCGGGCCGCCGCACAGGAGCTCGCTATTGCCGACGCTCGTCGTCGCGTGGGCACGGTCGAGCGTGCCGTGCTCGAGTATGGTGACAACCTGACGCTTGGCTCGTTCCATCATGCCCGTCTTGACGATACCTGTGGACTTACAGCCCCGTGCCTGCTCGATGTTGCTATCATCGGAGTCGATGATTCCGGCTTGGTCCATGCACGCAGGGAGGTTCATGGAAGCCTCGAAGATTAGACTTACCGTTCCCGAGGGTATTGACCCCTCGCGCGTTTTGGGTGCCGGCGACGGCGTCCTTCGTGCGCTGGAGAGCTCAGTTCGCGCCCACGTGGTCGCCCGTGGCGACAGCATCGCCGTGAGCGGTGACCCGGACGAGGTCGAACTGGTCGCGCGTTTTTTCGAACATGCCTTTCGTGAGGCTGCTTCCGGGCGCACGCTTTCTGCCGACGATGTCTCTCGCTGCCTGGCCGTCTTGCGCGACGGTGAGCACGAGGCTACGTCGCTTCGCGATGACGTGCTGCTTTCGTATCGCGGTCGCGTCATTCGCCCCAAGACGCTCGGTCAAAAGCGCTATGTGGATGCCATCCGCTCAAATACCATCACGTTTGGCTTGGGTCCTGCCGGTACCGGTAAGACCTATCTGGCCATGGCGCTCGCTGTTGCCGCACTCAAGCGTCACGAGGTGGGCCGTCTGATCTTGACGCGTCCGGTTGTCGAGGCGGGGGAGAACCTGGGCTTTTTGCCCGGCACCCTCGAGGAAAAGATCGATCCGTACATGCGCCCGCTCTACGACGCCCTATTTTGCATGATGGATCGCGAGCGCACCGATGAGCTCATGGAGCGCGGCGTGATCGAGATCGCCCCGCTTGCCTACATGCGCGGCCGCACGCTGAGCGACGCCTTCGTGGTGCTCGACGAGGCCCAAAATACCACGCCCGAGCAGATGAAGATGTTTCTGACGCGCCTGGGCTTTAACTCCAAGTTTGTGATTACCGGCGACCTGAGCCAGCGTGACCTGGTGGGCCGTCGTGGTGGCTTGGCGGATGTCGAGAAGATTTTGGGCCGTGTCGACGATGTCGCATTTTCTCACCTCGAGCGTGCCGACGTGGTGCGCCATGCCCTGGTGGGACGTATCGTCGAGGCATATGATGCTTATGATGACGTGCGCGAGCAGCGCCCGCGCGACCGAAAGGAGTCCCGTTGAGTGTATTGATCAGCAACGATGCCGAGCTCGATACGCTGCTCGACGCGCAGGAGGTAGAACACATCTGCGAGGTCGTGCTTGCCGCCGAAGGCGTTGAGCGTGAAGTCGAGATTTCCCTTTCGTATGTCGACGAGGACGAGATGCACGAGCTCAACCACGAGTGGCGCGGTATCGACCGCACCACCGATGTCCTCTCGTTTGAATGCGACTCGGCCTTTGACGAGGATATTCCCGCCGACGAGACGCTTGAGCTTGGCGATATCATCCTGGCCCCGCAAGTCATTGCCCGTCAGGCCCCCGGCTTTGGCAATGCCCCTGCCGACGAGTGCCGCCTGATGCTCGTGCATGGCATGCTGCACCTGCTGGGGTATGACCATATCGAGGACGACGAGGCCGAGGTCATGGAGGCCCGCGAGGACGCCATCCTGCGCGATCTGGCGCTCGAGCGCGGCGAGGACCCCAAGCTGGTCCACGTCGGCCCCATCACCAACCACGCCCACGACTAGGAGCCGTCTATGATTCCCGGATCGAACAAGGACCATCCGTCCTTCTTAAAGTCGTTCTCCTACGCCATGGAGGGCTTCGTCACCGCCGTCAAGACCGAGCGCAATATTAAGGTCATGCTCGTTGCGGGCGTGTGCACCGTCATTGCCGGCTGCATCGTGGGGCTCGACATTGCCGAGTGGGCCACGATTATCATCTGTTGTGGCCTGGTGATTCACGGCGAGCTATGCAACACCGCCATGGAGGCGATTGTCGATCTGGCGACCCAGGAGCTCCATCCGCTGGCAAAGCGCGCGAAGGATATCGCCGCCGCCTCCGTATACGTTCTTTCCATCACCGCCGCGATTGTGGGCTTGCTGGTATTTGCCCACGCGCTCGGCTTTATCTAGAAAGGGATTTTCATGTCCGACACTATGCAGCCTATCGATGAAATTTTGGACGACGAGGTCCTGGATGCGGCGGATGCCGAAGCGGCCGAAGCATACGAGGAAGTCGAGGAATTCGATCCGTTTGAGGGCATGAGCGACGAGGAGCTCGACGCCCTGTGCGACGAGGACGATAGCCTCGCGGGCTTTGGCGACGTTGAACCCGGTTTTCGCAGCGGCTTCGTAGCCCTGGTCGGACGCCCCAACGCCGGCAAGTCCACGCTGCTCAACGCCTGCTATGGCAAAAAGGTCGCCATCACCTCGCCGGTGGCACAGACGACCCGCCGTCGCATGCGCGCCGTCGTCAACCGTCCCGGCTACCAGCTGGTCTTTGTCGATACCCCGGGTATTCATAAGCCCAAGGACGGCCTGGGGTCCGAGCTCAACAAGAGCGCACTGTTCGAGTTGAACGATGTCGACGTCGTCGCGTTTTTGATTGATGCCACCAAGCCCATCGGCAGGGGAGACGCCTGGGTTGCCGAGCGTGTCAGATGCGCTCGTTGCAAGAAGGTCCTGGTGCTCACCAAGGCCGATGAGGCCGACCCCGCACAGGTCATGGAGCAGCTTAAGGCTGCCCACGAGCTTATGGAATATGACGACGAGATTGTGACGTCGTCGGTTAAGAACTTCAACGTCGATGCCTTTATAGAGACCGTTGCGCACTTTTTGCCTGAGGGTCCGCGTTGGTTCCCCGAGGACATGGGTACTGACGCTTCCGATGAGACGCTCGTTGCCGAGTTTGTGCGCGAGAAGGTCTTGCGCCGCACCCGTGATGAGATTCCGCACTCCGTTGGCGTGATCTGCGATGCGCTCGAGCAGACCAAGAAGGTGCTGCGCGTGCACGCCACCATTTACGTCGAGCGCGAGGGCCAAAAGGGCATCATCATCGGCAAGGGCGGCGAGATGATCAAGCATATCGGTATCGACGCCCGACGCGATCTTGAACGCATTTTTGGCACGCAGGTCTTTTTGGAGCTGGACGTGAAGGTCAAGGCCGGCTGGCGTGACGACGAGGCCCAGATTCGCCGCTTTGGCTACAACGCCGAGGACTAAGGACGCGCGGCGCGCATGGCAGGCTCCCGGACATATCGCACCAAGGTGCTCGTCCTCGACAAGACGAAGCTCAAAGAGACCGACCTGATCTTGACGATGCTTGACGAGCGGGGGCGGCAGGTTCGTGCCGTGGCAAAGGGCGCCCGCAAACCCGGCGGACGCCTGGCTGCGCGCTGCGAGCTGTTCTGTACGGTCGATATGCTGCTCGCACATGGACGGTCACTCGACGTGGTTTCCCAGGCCGAGCTTATGGAGGCGCCGCTCGGCGCTGCGCCCGATTACGAGACGACCTGCGCCGCAAGCGCGATCGCCGAGGTTGCGCGCGTGTGCTCGTTCGAGGACGCCGAGGACCCGTTTACCTTTGCCATCACGCAGCGAGCGCTTGCCCTGGTGGGCAGCGGGCTTGACACGGCGCATATGGACCTACTTGTGGCGGCATATGTCTTTAAGCTGCTGTCGCACGTTGGCTATCGACCCGATTTTTCGGCCTGCGTGCTGTGCGGAGACCCCATGCTGTCGTATTTTTCACCCCAGGCGGGCGGTCTCATGTGCGGGTCGTGCGCGTCGAGCGTTCCAGGTGCCGAACTGGTGTCGACCGGTGAGACAGCATGGCTGCGCGCCCTCATGTCCATGACCTTCGATGCGCTCATGGCCGAGCGAATCGACCCGCATACGGCGGCATTCCTGCTCGGGCTTTCGCATGTGTGGGCTGCGACGCACACCAATCAACGCCTCCGTGCGATGGAATTCATGTTGGGTCGGTGATGATGCGCAGGCGCGGGCTGCTTGTGGTATCATGCCGACCTGTTGGTACCTCGACCTTGGTTGCTCGCTCCACCGGCGGCTTCCCAGTCCGAGGCGAATCGAGTCGCCCGCGGGCGACGTAAAACGAAAGGTGAAACAATGACTGTTTCCAAAGAGCGCAAGGCGGAGCTGACTGCCCAGTTCGGTAACACCCCGGTCGACACCGGCAACCCCAAGGTTCAGGTCGCCATCCTGTCCGAGCGCATCAAGGAGCTGACCGAGCACATGAAGTCCCACCAGAAGGACTTCCACACCCGTCGTGGCCTGCTCATGCTCGTCGGCCGTCGTCGTCGTCTTCTCTCCTACATCAAGAAGAACGACATCGTCGAGTACCGTGAGCTCATCAAGGCTCTGGGCATCCGCGACAACATCCAGTAGGATTTGTACATGCTAAGAGCGTCCTGCGCAGCGGGGCGCTCTTTTTGTGTAAGGGCGCGAACAATCACGCTCTGAAGCGTGGCGGGGGCAGGGGGCCCGCGTCACATGAGAAGCCCGCAGGCAAGGGGTCTGCGGGGTAAAGGAGAACAATGACACTCGTATCCAAGACCTTTGAGCTGTACGGCAAGACCTACACCTTTGAGTCGGGCGAGCTTGCCAAGCAGGCCACCGGCGCCTGCCTGGTCAAGCAGGGTGACACCACGATGCTCGACACCGTGGTCGTCTCCAAGGAGCGTAAGAACTACGACTTCTTCCCGCTGACCGTCGACTTCAACGAGAAGATGTACGCCGCCGGCCGCATCCCGGGTGGCTACCTCAAGCGTGAGGGCCGTCCCAGTGAGAAGGCTACGCTCACCGCGCGCATGATCGACCGTCCGATTCGCCCGAGCTTCCCGGATGGCTTCCGCAACGAGGTGCACATCGTCGCCACCTCGCTCGTCGCCGACCAGGTCAACCCCTTCGACGTCATCAACGTCATGGGTGCTTCTCTGGCCATGACGCTCGGCGGCGTGCCCTTCGAGGGTCCGCTTGCCTGCGTGCGCATCGGCCGTAACGTGGAGACCGGCGAGTTTATCGTCAACCCCACCTACGAGGAGCGCGAGAACTCCGATCTGGACCTGGAGCTGGGCGGCTCTGCCGACTTCATCTCGATGGTCGAGGCCGGCGCCGAGGAGATCTCCGAGGACGACATGCTCGCCGCCATGAAGTTTGGCCAGGAGGCCCTTGCTGCTTTCTGCCAGGCTCAGGACGAGTTCGTTGCCGAGTGGGAGCAGGTCAACGGCCCCATCGTCAAGAAGGAGTACCCGCTCGACCAGCCCGTCGAGGAGGTCCAGGAGCGCATCTTCGCCCACTACGACGAGATGGCAGCCGCCCTTCGCGACGCCGACAAGCTTTCCCGCATCGGTAAGGTCGAGGCTCTGAAGGAGTCCATCCGTGCCGAGTTTACCGAGCAGGAGCAGGCCGCTTGGGAGCGCGAGATCCCCGTGGCGCTCAAGAAGCTCGAGAAGAAGGCCATGCGCACCATGGTCGTCGAGACCGGTGAGCGCGTCGACGGCCGTGCCGCCGACGAGATCCGTCCCATCATGGTGAAGGACAACTACCTGCCGCTCGTTCACGGCTCCGGCCTGTTCCAGCGTGGCCAGACCCAGGTGCTCTCCGTCCTGTCGCTCGGCATGCTCAACGAGGGCCAGCGTCTGGATACCATCGAGCCCACCGAGGGCAAGCGCTACATGCACCACTACAACTTCCCGCCTTTCTGCACCGGCGAGACCGGCCGCATGGGCAGCCCCAAGCGCCGCGAGATCGGCCATGGCAATCTGGCCGAGCGCGCTCTGCTTCCGGTGCTTCCCGACGAGAACGAGTTCCCCTACGCCATCCGCGTCGTCTCCGAGGTCATGGAGTCCAACGGCTCCTCTTCGATGGCTTCGACCTGCGGCTCCACGCTCGCCCTTATGGACGGCGGCGTGCCCATTAAGCGCCCGGTCTCCGGTATCGCCATGGGCCTGATCCAGGAGGAGGGCAAGACCGTGGTCCTGTCCGACATCCAGGGTCTCGAGGACTTCCTGGGCGACATGGACTTTAAGGTCACCGGCACCACCGAGGGCATCACCGCCCTGCAGATGGACAACAAGGCCACCGGCCTCACCTTCGACATCCTGGCCCGCGCTCTGCAGCAGGCCAAGGAGGGTCGCGCCTTCATCCTGCAGAAGATGCTCGATGTGATCCCCGAGCCGCGCCACACCACGCGCAGCACCGCTCCGCGCATCGTCTCCATCCAGGTTCCGACCGACAAGATCCGCGACGTCATCGGTTCCGGCGGTAAGGTCATCCGCGGTATCCAGGATGAGACCGGCGCTTCGGTCGACATCCAGGAGGACGGCACCGTCTTTGTCGGCGGCACCGGCGAGTCCGTGGACCAGGCTGTCGAGCGCATCAAGCTCATCATCAAGGTTCCCGAGCCGGGCGAGGAGTACACCGGTCGCGTGGTCTCCATCCAGCCCTTCGGCGCCTTCGTCAACCTGCTGCCCGGTAAGGACGGCCTGCTGCACATCTCTCGCGTCGCCAAGGGCCGCGTGGAGAAGGTCGAGGACGTCCTCAACGTGGGCGACGAGGTCAAGGTCGTCGTCATCGAGGTTGACGATCGCGGCAAGATCTCGCTCGATCGTCTTGACAAGCCCGAGGCCCCGGCTCGCGCCGAGGGTGCTTCCGAGGGCGACGGCGAGCACTTCCAGCGCCGTGAGCGTCCGCGTCGCGAGCGCTCCGAGCGCAGCGACCGTCCGCGCCGTCCCGGCGACAACGGAGGCCGCAAGCCCCGCCGTCACCACGACGCCGAGTAACAGCTAAACATAAGCAGCTCAACAAGGGCGACCCCGTACGGGGTCGCCCTTTTGCTTGCGCCCGGGAGGGCCGCATATGAAGTTTCCTGCTCTACAGTCCTGCGCAAGACGGAAAGCACATTAAGTGCTTTCCT